>NZ_JAMPKN010000020.1:0-87929 GCF_039962155.1 Trichocoleus desertorum AS-A10
CTTTTCAGGGCGGTATCGCAACCGGAGAGAGCGGTTTGGCTTACGCTTGAACTTGATTGCTGGCTTGCTCAACTATGAACTGGCACATCCCTCTTGATTCATGCAGGAGGTCTATTCTCCAAAAAATTAGCGATCGCCAATTCCATCAATTAGTGATGGCGAATATGGCGATCGCTGGGGGGCTGATGTTGTGGGAGCAGCGCGATTTAATGACTTTTTGGCAGGCAATCCATTAATCAGCGGTTGCCTTAATCAGCGATTGCATTCAGCGATTAATAGGAGCCGCGATAAATCCGGTGCGCTTGCTCGCGGGGTAACCAGCTATAAGCAGACAATTCATCTTCTGGGAAATTACGACTAGGCTTGGGCTCTGGAGGCGCAGGCTTTGATTCGGTAACCGCAAAGTTGGGCCAAGTTCTCGACGAAATTTTGCTGTGAGGAGGCAGAAATTCGTGTTCCTCCGGATCGTAAGACAAAACTTCTCCAGTTTCGATGCTGTAAACCCACCCGTGGAGGGCCAGCTTGCCTTCGTGGAGTTTAGAGTGGATCACTGGGTAGGTTTTCAGGTTTTCTAGTTGGGTAATCACGTTTTCCGCGATCGCCGATTCTAAAAGTTCTTCCCCTTCGCGATCGCTGTAATGCTCTCTGAGCAGACGGCGAGTGGCTTCAGCATGCTTGAGCCATTCGTATACCAGGGGCATCTCTTCTTCTAAGCTGCTGAGCTTGAGTAAGCCTTTCATAGCTCCGCAGTGCGAGTGACCACACACAATTACCTGCTCGATTCCCAAAGCGTGAATTGCATATTCTACGGCTGCGCCCTCTCCACCATTCGCGGCCCCAAAGGGAGGAATTAAGTTACCCGCATTGCGGATAACAAACAGCTCCCCGAGCTGGGCTTGGGTAATCAAGTTGGGGTCAATCCGGGAATCGGAGCAAGCGATAAACAGCACTCTCGGTTTCTGACCATGCGCGAGTTGTTCAAACAGGTCTTGGTGTTGGCTGAAATATCCGGCCTGAAACTCCCGCAGACCTTTGATCAATTTCTTCATAAAGGCGGCTCGATTCCCATCATAGGTAATTAATTTTAGTTGGTTTCTGCCTCAACTCTGATTAATGTTCCTAATGAAAGGCTTTAGTGAATTAGACGCTGAGCAGCTTTAGCCAGAGAGTAGTGGTGAGGCGATCGCTCGGCTGCTACCGAACCTTCTGTAGAGGCATTCTCTGCGGTGGAAGCGCTACACAAATGAAAAACACCCCTATTGACTAAACAGATTAATCAGACTTTTTCCAAAGAAAAACCAATATAGCCAAAAAGCGATATGAAGGGCAGCGATTAGCCAAAATACAACTTGATAGGAAGTTTTTCTGGTTTTATGGCGTAATTTTTGTTGAGCCACAAAGCCTCCTAACCATCCACCCAGCAGCTCACAGAGGTGCAGCGTCTTTTCTGGTACTCTCCACTGTTTCTGCTGCGCCCGAGCTTTATCCGTAGCATACAGGCAGAACGTGACTACGCTCATCACAGGATAAAGAATGAGAGGAATGACATTAGCAGTTGTTAAGGCAAAATGAACTGCTCCTACGCTAGGTAGTAAAGCTAAAAGCAACGCTGCTACAGTAGATTGTGCAGACCAGGCTCTAGGTTGTGATCTCGCTCCTGTTTGGGTCACAGAAGATGGAGAGTGGGGTGCTTGCTTGGGAACCGCTCCTTGAATGGAAGCGTTTGAAGCGCGTGCTTTTCCGTCTTGCTCAACGCTGAGCTGATAGTAAATGACATCCCCTACTTGAGGTCGGTGGCTGGGGTCTTTCAAGGCAGTGATATGTAGGAAAACCTGCTTGTCACTATCACTTGCTTGGATGAAGCCAAAGCCTCGATCATCCTTCCATGTCACTAACTGACCTTTACGCAAAACGGGTTTCATTAATTAGCAGCAAATGTATAACTGCTTGTAATGTGCCCATCATTTTAGGTGCGATCGCCACCTTAAAACTCCAGACATAAGAGAGGTAAGATGCGTGAATCTTGGGCCACGCACCAAATCTTTAAAACTCATGCGTTACGGCTGCGCCTAACACCCGCTACGTTTTGGCTTGGCTTAAGTTGAGAATATTTAGTACAATTGAACTGTAAAGTTGATAGTTTTGGCTGGGCTGACAAGGCTATGGAGCAGCGATCGTGGTTGCTGATCTCTCCCAGAATTGCTGCACTCGCTGCCAAACCTGTTCTACTAAATCAGGGGCATCAGAATCGAACCAGGTAATGGTGGGGTCAGCGTGAAACCAGGTGCGTTGGCGCTTGGCAAACTGTCGAGTATGCAACACCGTTAAATCTCGCGCTGCTGAAAGTGAGATTTCTCCTGCCAAATACTGCTTGATCTCTTGGTAGCCCAGAGTATTGAGCAAAGGTAGGTCAGGGCCGTATTTATTGCACAAGGTTGCCACCTCATCGACAAAGCCAACGGCGACCATTTGATCAGTACGCTGCTCAATCCGCCGAGTCAGGCGATCGCCCTCGGCATCTAGCCCAATCTGCAAGATCGGGTAACTGGGCGGATTTTCACCCTGTTGGGCGGATATAGCTCGGCCTGTGGTGTAGAACACTTCTAGCGCCCGCAAAGTCCGTACTTGGTCATTGGCGTGAATTCGGGCTGCTGAAGCAGGATCAACTTGCTGTAGGAAGCTGTAGATCTGGCGCTGACCCAACCCCTGAAGCTGCAATCGCAATTCCGGTTGCGGTGGTACGCGAGGAATAATCAACCCTTGCACCACGGAGCGAATGTATAGTCCGGTGCCACCGACAAGAAAAGGGATAGGAAGAAATCTGTGAAACTGAGCAATCAAGCCCTGGGCCTGTTCCTGGTAGTCTGCCAGGGTTAAGGTTTCAGTTGGGGCACAAATGTCTATTAAATAGTGGGGAATTTGTTGTTGCTCAGCTATGGTGGGTTTGGCGGTGCCAATGTCGAATTCCCGGTAGACTTGGCGGGAGTCAGCACTGAGGATGGCTGCGGATTCTAGGCGTTGGGCTAGGGCGATCGCCAGCCCCGATTTACCTGAGGCAGTAGGGCCACAAATCACAACCAAACTAGGTACCTGTATCGCCTTTTGATCCATCCCTACCATAAAGCTCGCTGGAAACGCCTCTAAAATCGCTTATAACCCTTTTGTGCTATAATTTTGATAGATTTTGGTGTCTTGAGGCTTGATCGAGCTTCAGACCTAATTATTGGAGCGCTTCATTCATGACAAGCAATTACGGTGCCGATCAGATTCAAGTCCTTGAGGGTCTTGAGCCAGTCCGTAAACGACCGGGTATGTATATCGGCAGTACGGGACCGCGAGGACTCCATCATTTAGTTTACGAGGTCGTTGATAATTCTGTTGATGAAGCGCTGGCAGGTTACTGTAAGCACATCCGGATTGATATTAATGCTGACGGCTCAGTCACTGTAGAAGACGATGGCCGAGGCATTCCGACCGATGTTCACCCCCGCACGGGCAAGTCGGCTTTAGAGACGGTCATGACCGTACTGCACGCAGGCGGTAAGTTTGGTGGTGGTGGCTATAAGGTCTCTGGCGGCTTACACGGGGTGGGCATTTCAGTAGTGAATGCCTTGTCCGAGTGGGTAGAGGTGGTAGTTCGGCGAGACAAGAAGGTTCACACGCAGCGCTTTGAGCGTGGCGTGGCAATGACAGAATTGACTGTCAAGCCTACATCTGAAGCTCGTACCGGAACAATGGTTAGCTTTAGGCCAGATGAGACCATCTTTACGACTGGCATTGAGTTTGACTACACGACACTCTCCAGTCGGCTTCGGGAACTAGCCTACCTGAATGCAGGCGTAGAAATTACGTTCACGGACTATCGCTTAGAACTAGTTAAAGGCGACGAGCCTCGCTCTGAAACCTACTTCTATGAAGGCGGCATCCGGGAATACATCAGCTACATGAACCGGGACAAGCAACCGCTGCATGAAGAGATTATCTACGTGCAAGGCGAACGCAACAATGTGCAGGTAGAGGTTTCTCTGCAATGGTGTACCGATGCTTATACCGACAGCTTGCTAGGCTTTGCGAACAATATTCGCACCATTGACGGCGGAACTCACCTCGAAGGTCTCAAGGCGGTGCTGACTCGCACGCTAAACAACTTGGCGCGTAAGCGTAACAAGCTGAAGGATAATGACCCCAACCTGGCAGGTGAGAACATCCGGGAAGGTCTAACCGCTGTAATTTCTGTTAAAGTGCCAGACCCAGAGTTTGAGGGCCAAACCAAAACTAAGCTAGGCAACACAGAAGTCCGAGGAATTGTGGACTCTCTGGTCGGAGAAGTCCTGACTGAGTATCTAGAGTTCCGTCCGGGGGTTACGGACAGCATTTTAGAGAAGGCAATTCAGGCGTTTAACGCTGCGGAAGCGGCTCGTCGGGCTAGGGAACTCGTGCGGCGGAAGTCGGTGCTAGAGTCCTCGACGCTTCCCGGTAAGCTAGCGGATTGTAGTTCTCGTGATCCTAGCGAATCGGAAATCTTTATTGTGGAAGGGGACTCTGCGGGTGGTTCTGCAAAGCAGGGACGCGATCGCCGTTTCCAAGCGATTCTGCCGTTGCGAGGCAAGATTCTCAACATTGAGAAAACCGATGATGCCAAGATCTACAAGAACACTGAGATTCAAGCATTAATTACGGCGCTGGGTCTGGGAATTAAGGGCGAAGAATTTGATTCTTCTCAACTGCGCTACCACCGCATCGTAATCATGACGGACGCGGACGTAGATGGTGCACACATCCGGACGCTGTTGCTCACCTTCTTCTACCGCTATCAGCGATCGCTCGTGGAGCAAGGGTTCATCTATATTGCTTGCCCTCCCCTCTACAAAGTGGAACGGGGTCGTAGCCACTACTACTGCTATAGCGATCGCGAGATGACTAACCTAGTACAGCATGAGTTTCCCGCGAATGCTAATTACACGATCCAGCGGTTTAAGGGTTTGGGTGAAATGATGCCGACCCAACTTTGGGAAACCACGATGAACCCAGAAAGCCGTACCTTGAAGCGCGTGGAGATCGAAGATGCGGCTGAAGCTGACCGGATCTTTACGGTTCTGATGGGCGATCGCGTGGCACCTCGTCGGGAATTTATCGAGACCTATGGGCCAAAGCTCAACCTGATCGACTTAGATATCTAGGTAAGTATTGGTTATCTTTTGGTAGAGCTGGAGAGGCAACTCATTGGACTACCCCTAATCATTAGTTAGAGGGATTGACTTAACCAACGACGGACGAACAGTCTGACTCAAATGGTCTAACTTGTAAGAGAACCTAAAGGTTCCAAGCTATTAATGTTCATTCTCTTGTAGCTTCTACCGTGCTTTAAGTCGATAGAAGCTACATTTCTTATAAGCCTCTAGACAACAAAAAGCCTCTGTTAAACACAGAGGCTTTTTGCTTAGGAAGGGTTGAAAAAAATTATTTCGTTTGAAGCTTTACAGCTTAGTGAACACTACGACGGCTGGTAACAGCGTAGTAGATGAACAGAGCGACGATTGCACCCAAGACGGAAACGAGGATACCGCCAATGCTTAGGCCAGCCGCACCCAAGGCTAACGTGCCTGTGGTCAAGAAGCTGTAGAGGGTTCCACCCAGGAAAGCACCGATAATTCCTAACAGCATGGTGCCAAGAATACCGCCACCTTGACGACCAGGGTAGATAGCTTTTGCAATAGCACCTGCAATCAAACCTAATACGATCCAAGCCAAAATATTCATTGTTATTTCCTCAGAATCAATAAACTAAATATTCAACAACCGCACAAAGTGTTCTAAATTTCGCGATGCGCGTTCTTTAATGTATATAGATTAGCGAGTTACCCAGGGTTGGAGGCACTACCGGAAGGGGGAAACCCCTTCATGCTTGAGTAATAGTCTTAAATTTTTTAAGCTCTACCCATACATAGAGTGGATTGAAGAATATTTAGGCTTCGCCAGAGATCTGGCATAAGACTGTGCGATCGCGAGGACCGTCTAACTCGAACAATAGTATTGATTGGTAAGTTCCTAAAGCTAGTTCGCCGTTGATCACTGGAATTACTTCACTCGTGCTTAGGGTTATTGCCATGAGGTGGGAGTGAGCGTTCATGGGTTCGTCTTCGGGAATGTTGGGTCTGAGGTGCAGATCATTATGTAAGTAGCGATCGCTTTCGGGTGCTAGTTTTTCAAGATATTTTTTGATGTCTTGCAGGAGTCGTTCTTCGTGTTCGTTGATGGCTAAAGCGGTGGTGGTGTGGCGGGAGAACACGAGTACCTGCCCGTTTTGAATGGAACTTGTAGCAAGTACTGTTTCGATTTGTGGGGTAATGTTGTGGATATTGATGCCTTGGCTGGTTTTTATTTCGATTAGTTTGTGGACGATTGGCATTTTTCTGATCGGGTTTAACTGTTTTGTGGAAGACTCTTGGGGGCACTCACCCCCAAACCCCCGCTGAAGGATTTGCGTCCTCCAGACCTCCTCCAGCGGTAACCTTGGGTTGCTCAGTTTTGCTCTAGGTGTTGAGACATTTATAGAGGTAGCTATAGAGGCAGCTTAGGACAAAATGCTTTGCAAACCTTTTACTAGCCGCTCGATCCCTGCGGTGGCTGTCTCTTTTTGCAAGGCTCCATAACCTATGCGGAGGTAACATCCTTCTGTCATGCCGAAGGTGTCTCCTGGTAGGACGGCTACTCGATGTTCGCGAATGAGGCGTTCGATTAATTGCATTGCTGGTAGGTCTGTATGGACTTTGAGGAAGCAGTAGAAGGCTCCTTCTGTCGGTGCAACGGTACACAGGTGATCCAAATGCTGGAGTTCGCTGAGAACTAGGTGGCGGACTTCGGCGATCGCGTGCAAATGCTCTTGGCAGTAGGCAATTCCTGTCTGTAAGGCTCCGACAGCAGCGTACTGGGAGATGACGGGGGGACAAATCAGAATGGTGTCCTGCACCTTTTTCACAGCTACGGAAAGTGATGCTGGGATCACCATGTAGCCGATGCGCCAACTGGCAAAGCCATAAGCCTTAGAGAGGCTGAAGAGAGAAATAGTGTGGGGATCGCTGCCTGCGAAGGAACCTGGAGAGATGTGCGGCACACCGTCGTAGGTGAAGTATTCGTAAGCTTCGTCGCTGATGTGATAAATACCGCGATCGCGACAGAGCTGATTTACTGCTTGTAAAGCCGCTTTGGGGTACACGACACCTGTGGGATTGTTGGGGGAAATGGTGACGACTGCACGAGTGCGTCCGGTAATCGCTTGAGCGATCGCTTCTGGACGTAACTGGTAATTCTCATCGGTGGGTACAAAGACAGGGCGGCACCCAGCGATCGTAATTGCCATGTCGTGGTTGAAGTAGTAGGGCGTTTGCAGAATGACTTCATCGCCTACGGAAGTAATGGCGAGAAGGGCGTGCATAAAGGCCATATTGCTGCCTGCTGTCACTACCACAGCGTTTTGCTCGTTGATCTCAATGCGATTAAAGGTGCAAAGCTTACCCGCGATCGCCTCTAGTAACGGTGGAATTCCTTCGTTTGCTTTATATAAATGATTCGTTGGGTCAGCTAGAAACTGAGATATCTGCGCGATCGCTTCCGGTGGAGGCCCATAGTAAACCACTCCTTGCCCTAAGGAAATCGTGCCAGGATATTGACGAATCAGTTCCCCCACGATCGGAATGATGGGAGACTGGACTGCCTGCATACGAGAGATCAAATTTTCCATGCGAATATGAGCGGATATGAGCAAATATGGTGCGATCGCTGGCTTCAATTGTCTCTTAAAAACCTTTTGCAGGGGTCTAGGGGATGCAATCGTGCCTCAGCAGGGGTTTGGACAGGTGCTTCCAAGTCTTTGGTTCTCGTCTCCAAAGTGGCAACCATCACAACTAGAAGATCTCTCTTTCGGCACTAGCCTCAATAGTTTCCCTCCCAGCACAATTCCTAGTTGAACCGGCTTTATTCATGTTTTTATTCATCTGCGATCGCACAGCTCTAATCAGCAGTGCGCTAGTTTTTTACGTTTTCAGGGAGGACATTGAGCGTGAGACTTGGGGCGCAATATTTAGGAAATGGTCAATGTGAATTTATCTTGTGGGCACCTACTGCTGCTACAGTCTCCTTGCAACTACTGGCTCCTAATCAACAGCAAATTGCGATGGAGCAACAGGAGAGTGGGTATTGGCGTGTAGTAGTCTCTGACGTGCAGCCAGGCACTCTTTACCAGTACCAATTAAATGACGGCGAAACTCGCCCTGATCCTGCTTCAAATTTACAACCGCAAGGTGTACATGGTCCTTCGCAAGTTGTTGATCCCCAGTTTAATTGGAGCGATCGCAACTGGAGCGGTGTCCCCTTAGAGGCAATGATTCTCTACGAATTGCATGTTGGCACCTTTACCCAGGAAGGCACGTTTGAAGCCGCCATCTCCCGATTGCCCGATTTGAAAGATCTGGGGATCAACGCGATCGAAATCATGCCAGTGGCACAGTTCCCAGGCGATCGCAACTGGGGGTACGACGGAGTTTATCCTTTTGCCGTCCAAGACTCTTACGGTGGACCAGAAGGCTTAAAAAAACTAGTCGATGCCTGCCATCAGCAAGGGTTGGCGGTCGTGCTGGACGTGGTTTACAACCACTTTGGCCCGGAAGGTAACTACCTCAGCCACTTCGGTCCTTACTTTACGAACACCTACCGGACCCCCTGGGGCAGCGCCATTAATTTCGATGATGCTTATAGCCCTGGAGTTCGCAATTACTTCATTGAAAATACCCTGTATTGGCTGCGAGATTACCACATTGATGCCTTGCGCCTAGATGCTGTCCATGCCATCTACGACCTTGGTGCCAAGCACTTTCTCCAAGAACTAGGCGAGAATGTGGCAACTCTATCCGAGCAAGTGGGTCGCGAGCTATATCTGATTGCCGAAAGTGATCTTAATGATCCCCGTGTGATTCGTTCGGTGGCGCAGGGAGGATATGGTCTAGATGCTCAGTGGAGTGATGACTTTCACCATGCTCTCCATGCCCTAGTGAGCAACGATCGCCAAGGCTATTACCAAGACTATGGTGAATGCGAGCAACTAGCTAAAGCTTATAGTGATACCTTCGTCTACGACTGGAAGTACTCACCCCATCGCCACCGCTTTCATGGCAATGTCGTCACCGATCGCCCCTGCTCTCAGTTCGTAATTTGCAGCCAAAACCACGACCAGATTGGCAACCGCATGTTGGGTGAGCGGCTCTCCCATATGATCCCCTACGAAGCGGCTAAACTGACGGCGGCTGCGGTTCTACTATCTCCTTACATTCCGTTGCTGTTTATGGGCGAGGAATATGACGAACCAGCGCCTTTTGTTTACTTCGTCAGCCACTCCGATCCTGATTTGATCAAAGCGGTACGGGAAGGCCGTAAGCAGGAATTTGCCGCTTTCCACTGCGAAGGCGAACCCGACGACCCAGAAGCTCCGGAAACCTTTAACAAGTGCAAGCTGAACTGGGAAAAGCGCCACGAAGGCAAAAACAAAACCATGTTGGATTGGTACAAACATTTGATCCAACTGCGGAAAACCATTCCTGCCCTGACTCAGCTCAGCCGCGATCGCCTCAGTGCCACCAGTACTGAAACCTTGATCGTGCTACGGCGCTGGAGCGAAACTGAGCAAATTGCGATCTTAATGAACTTCAGCGACCAGCCTATTACTTGCCAACCAGATATCCCAACTGCTGAGTGGCACAAAATCCTCGACTCAGCCGATTCAAAATGGCAAGGCTCTGCTGCCTCTTCCTCCGATGCTTTAGCACCTCAGCAATCCGTGACATTGCAACCGTGGAATTGTGTGGTTTACCAAGCGATCGCCTGATGTAACTGCCTCTCCTGCTTTTGCATTTTTATCCTTCATCCCTCCTCTTTCACTTCTCCCCCACTTCTCCCTCATTCCCCCTGACTCAGGAGCCAAAACTTTCCTATGAGGATTCCTCGCGCTACATATCGCATCCAGTTCAACTCCGCCTTCGGTTTTGAGGATGCTCAAAAGATTGCTTCCTACCTCGCTCATTTGGGTATTTCTGACCTGTATGCTTCTCCTATTTTCAAGGCTAGGGCTGGTAGCACTCACGGCTATGATGTGGTTGATCCCAGCCAACTGAATCCAGAGCTAGGAACCCCTGATGCTTTTGAATCTCTGGTGCAGGAATTGCAATCTCATCAGATGGGTTGGTTGCAAGACATTGTGCCCAACCACATGGCCTATGACAGCGAAAACCAGTACCTGATGGACGTGCTGGAAAATGGTCCTAGTTCTGACTATGTCGAGTATTTTGATATCGCTTGGAATGCTCCCTTTGCCAATAGTGAGGATCGGATTCTTGCACCTTTGTTAGGTGATTTTTATGGACGTTGCTTAGAGAATGGGCAGATTCAACTTGACTACGATGAAACAGGACTGAGTGTTAATTATTACAGCCTGAAGTTACCGCTTAAATTAGAGTCTTATGCACAATTCCTGACTCAAAATTTAGGGCAGCTAGCTAGAACTTTAGGTAGGCATAATCCTGATTTCGTTAAATTGCTTGGCATTCTTTACTTAGTCAAGAGCGTTCCTTCAGAAGTGACTGGGAAGCAACGACAAGACCAAATTGCTTTTGTCAAAGGATTACTTTGGGAGTTATACACCAGTAATGAAGAAGTCAAAGCTTTTATTGAACAAAATATTCAAACCTTTAATGGAGAAGCAGGCAATTCAGAGAGCTTTAACCTACTAGATAGTCTACTGTCTGACCAGTTCTTTCGGCTTTCCTTTTGGAAAGTAGGGGCGGAAGAAATTAATTACCGTCGTTTCTTTACCGTCAATGAATTAATTTCCGTTAAAGTCGAAGAACTGAAGGTTTTTAACAATACTCATAACCTTATTTTCAAGTTAGTAGAATCGGGTAAATTTACTGGATTAAGAATTGATCATATTGATGGTCTTTATAATCCAATCCAGTATTTAGAGCGTCTGCGCGAAAAAATAGGTGATACTTATATCACTGTGGAAAAAATCTTAGAAGCAGGAGAAGATTTACCCAGTAATTGGCCGATTGAGGGCACTTCTGGCTATGACTACTTGAACTATGTCAATGGCATCTTCTGTCGAGTTGATAATGAGCAGCGATTTGATGAGATCTATACGAAACTAACTCGTACTAGAGCTGGCTATGGTGAGTTGGTAAATCAAAATAAACGGCTAATTCTGGAGAAGAATTTAGCTGGGGATATTGAGAACCTAACTTATTTGCTCAAAAACATATCTAGTAAGTATCGCTACGGCAACGATTTTACGATCAATGGTTTGAAGCGGGCGTTGGCGGAAGTGTTGACCATCTTCCCGATTTACCGCACCTACATCACGCAGGAAGGCTTACCTGAGCGCGATCGCGCCTACATCACAGAAGTAATTGATCGCGCTAAAGAACGGGTGCCTCTGCTCCAAAATGAGCTGAACTTCATTGAGAAACTGCTGCTCCTAGAATATGAAGACTCTCTCACTCAAGCCGAGAGAGACTACTGGCTCTATTTCGTCATGCGATTGCAGCAGTACACCGGACCTCTGATGGCTAAGGGGGTCGAGGACACTACCCTCTATGTTTACAACCGCTTGCTATCCCTCAATGAAGTCGGCGGTGACCCTAGCCACTTTGGGTTATCTCTTGACGCTTTCCATGAGTTCAATCACAAACGGCAGACCGATTGGCCTTACGCTATGAGCGCCACTGCGACTCATGACACTAAGCGTGGGGAAGATGTCCGGGCTCGGCTCAATGTCCTTTCCGAAATCCCAGATGAGTGGGAGCAGCAAGTCAGCACTTGGAGCCAAATTAATCGCTCTCAGAAGGTGCGTCGGCAGCGCGAAATCATGCCTGATGAGAATGATGAATACTTCTTTTACCAAACCGTGGTTGGGGCGTTTCCTTTTCAGGATGGTGAGTTTGAGCAGTTCGTCGGGCGAGTTAAGGATTATGTGATTAAGGGCGTACGGGAGGCGAAGGTACATACGGCTTGGCTCAGACCGGATGCAGCCTACGAAGATGCCTTTGCTCAGTTTGTGGAATCAGTCTTGCAACCTGGTGGAGATAACCCGTTCCTGAAGGAGTTGCGTCCTTTCCAAGAGCGAGTGGCCTACTATGGCATGTTTAACTCTCTATCACAAACGCTACTGAAGCTGACTTCTCCTGGTATCCCTGACATATACCAAGGCACTGAGTTTTGGGAATTGAGTTTGGTGGACCCTGATAACCGTCGGCCTGTAGATTTTGAGCAGCGTCAGGCTTGTTTAGATGATCTGAAACAGAAGATCGCGAACAATATTCCAGAGCTGATTACTGAACTGTTAGAGACGAAGGAAGATGGCAGAATTAAGCTGTTTTTGACTTTCCAAGGGCTGCAAGCTAGAGCTAAACATAGTGACCTATTTCAGGATGGCGACTATTTGCCACTCCAAGTGACTGGTAAGTTGCAAGACCATATCATTGCTTTTGCGAGAAGGCAGGGAAATGAAACAGCGATCGCGATCGCGCCTCGGTTCCTCACGAGTGTGATTCAACCTGGGGAGTATCCTCTAACTCAACAAGTATGGGAGGATACGGCCATTGAGCTGCCTCAAGGTGCTCCTACTTCTTGGCACAATGCGATTACGGCACAATCGCTGCAAGCTGAGGGAAGGATACTGGTTGGGGAGGCTTTACAGCATTTTCCTGTAGCTTTGTTGTTTGGTTAGAACAGAACCAAGAGCTTGGGGGCACCTGCCCCCAAACGCCCGCTGGGGGACGCAACCGTCCCTCAGACCTCTTCCAAACGAACTTGAATGTAAGTGTTTCGGGTCTTTGGATTCTGGCTTCTAGTTTTTGGCCTTTAATTTTTGGCTTCTATCTCTTCCCTTTTCATCCTTCACCCTTCCTATTTCATCCCTTCTACTTCCCTGCCGTTCTGCCTGAAAGGATATGTAGCAATGGTTCAGGCTGCTTACATTTATTAATAAATGTAAGTAAAACCTGTGATGTAATGGGTTGAATTCGGATGAATGTTGGCTTGCTGGGGCTTTTGGTGCTTCTGGCTCAATAGAGCTTCAGAATATTTAACACAAATTCTCATCAAATCGTTTTACTGTAACGATTTAGGTGGCTTTTTAGTTTTTCGTAAGGATTGCCATTCCAGCAAGCAACTTTAGTGTTGGGAAGTTTAGCAGGACATTTAGTATGACCAGTACTGTCGCTACCAATTTAGAGGGCAACGGTAATTTAGCAACAAAACTCCGTGAGGGTACTAAAAAAGCCCATACTATGGCCGAGAATGTCGGCTTTGTGAAGTGCTTTTTGAAGGGAGTAGTTGAGCAAAACTCTTACCGGAAGCTAGTCGCTAACCTCTACTTCGTTTATTCTGCGATCGAAGAAGAGATGGATCGGCTCCAGCACCACCCTATTGTTTCGAAATTTTACTTTCCTCAACTGAGCCGTAAGGTCAGTCTGGAGACGGATCTTTACTACTACTACGGTCCTAACTGGCGCGAGGAAGTGGCTCCTTCGGCTGCGGCTCAAGCCTATGTGCAGCGAATTCATGAGATTGCGGCTACCGAGCCTGAGTTGCTAGCGGCGCATTCTTACACCCGTTACCTTGGCGACCTCTCGGGTGGTCAGATCCTCAAGGGCATTGCTCAACGTGCCATGAATCTTGAGAGCAATGGTACTGCGTTCTACGAATTCGAAGATATTGCGGACGAGAAAGCGTTCAAAAACACCTACCGTCAAGCGATGAATGAGTTGCCCGTGGATGAGGCGACTGCGGATCGGATTGTTGAGGAAGCCAATGCAGCTTTCGGCATGAACATGAAGTTGTTCAATGAGCTAGAAGGTAACCTGATCAAGGCGATCGGTGTGATGCTGTTCAACACGTTGACTCGTCGTCGCGGTCGTGGCAGCACCGAAATGGCGACTGCTGAATAAGCTAGCTGAGCTAGAAAGTTAGCTAACTTTGAGGAACTATCCTCTATCTAAAATTTAGTCTCCCTGGTGAGCGAACTTGTAATCCTGGAGGCTTGGTGGTTGTAAAGCAGTCACTGAGCTTGCAGGATTATTAGCTTGAAGGCATCCTGCTTGCAGTGATAACCTGAACAAGCGGTATTTGGGTCAGCGATCGCCCTTTTCGAGCCTCCCTTTTTCGAGTCTCTTTGAACCGTTTTCAAGCCCTTTTTGAGTTTAGGCATGGCTGCAAAAATTCCTGTTACTGTCATTACTGGCTTCCTTGGCAGTGGTAAAACGACCCTGATTCGCCATGTGTTGCAAAACAACCAAGGTCGGCGAATTGCGGTGTTGGTAAATGAGTTTGGCGAGTTGGGCATTGATGGCGATTTGCTACGCTCTTGCCAAGTGTGTCCAGATGAGTCGGGTGAGGAACAGCCAGTGAGTGCGGTCAACGCCCTTAATATTGTGGAGCTGACGAATGGCTGTCTCTGCTGCACGGTGCAGGAAGAGTTTTTGCCGACGATGCTGGAGCTAATCAAACGGCGAGATGAGCTGGATTGTATTTTGATTGAAACCTCTGGTTTAGCGCTGCCTAAGCCACTGATTCAAGCGTTTCGCTGGCCCGAAATCCGCAATGCTGCGACGGTGGATGGTGTGGTGACGGTGGTGGATTGTGAAGCAGTGACTCAGGGAACGCTGGCGAGTGACTTGCAAGCCCTAGAAGCACAGCGGCAAGCTGACCCCAATCTGGATCATGAAACCCCCTTGCAAGAGTTGTTTGAAGATCAACTCGCCTGTGCTGATCTGGTGGTGCTGAACAAAACGGATTTAGTCGATGCTGAGGCCCAAACTCAAGCCCTAGAACTGATTCAGCAAGAATTGCCCAGAGCGGTGAAGATTGTGGCGAGCGATCGCGGGCAACTCAGCCCAGATGTGTTGCTAGGCTTCCAGGCAGCGGTGGAAGATAACCTGGAGGAGCGCCCCAGTCACCACGACACCGAGGAAGAGCATGACCATGATGACGATATCAGCTCAACTCACGTTGTTTTGCACCAAAGCTTTGACCCGGACCAACTACAACGCCAACTAGAAACTCTGGTGCAAGAGCAAGAAATCTACCGAATTAAGGGATTTGTGGCAGTACCCAACAAGCCGATGCGATTGGTGTTGCAAGGTGTGGGTAAACGCTTTGAGCGCTTCTACGATCGCCCCTGGCAAGCCGATGAGACTCCAGAGACGCGCCTAGTATTTATTGGTCGTGCGATCGATGCTGCCAAGATTGAGTCGCAATTGCTAGGTGCGGCAAACTAAATCAGCAGGAAACCAACCTGAGAGTTAAGCTGTCAGCTAGAAATAGCTAGTATCTCGTTTATTGGTTGCGCTGTGAAATTTGTTTCTATCAATCAACGCTTAAAAAAGCTACCACAGAGTTTTCTAAGCGTTGGCTTTATTTTGGGCATTGTGTTGGTTGCGGCTGTTACCTTGGCTGCAACGCCAAGTTCCTTAACCAGCTTGTTTCGCCCCACCCCAGTTGTGGTCAATTCCAGCTTTATCAGCCCCTTAGTGGAGCTATTTGGCAATGTTGCTGTGGGCAAGCGGGTGTTTGTGGCTGGCAACACGGTTTTAAGGGCCGATCCTGACACGCACATCTGCATTGGCAATGAAACGAATCTTCAAGACAATATTCTCTTCATCGCCCGTCGCCGCACTCTTGCTCCCACTAGTGCCTGTGGCCGCAGATCGAGTAGCGCTGGAAACCAAGTCAGCATTGCTCACCAAGCCAGTATTGAGAATTCCAAAATTGGTAACTTCACCTTCGTCGGTTTTAATGCACGACTGCAGAACACCATCCTAGAAGATGGAGCTTTTGTGCTGCATGGGGCTAAGCTAACTAACGTGCGGATTGGCAAAAACCGTCTGGTACCCATTGGTGCAGTCGTTACCACGCAAGCTCAAGCAGATGCTTTACCGCTAAAAACAGCAGACAACGCAGAGTTTCAAAAAGAAGTTTTAGAAGTAAACGAAGAGTTTGCAGAGCATTATAGTGAACTCTATCGATCGCAGGGATTCGATGCCGTCACTGGTATTAGCCCCGCCCCCCGAACCTCCTGGAACCCAAAACCCGTGCGACCCACCTTAGGCCAGAACGTTCAAATCGATCAATTTGTGCGGATTGTGGGTGATGTTCGTTTGGGTAGTAACAGTGTGGTGGGTCAACGTACCTCGATTCGAGCCGATGAAGGTTCACCAATCATCATTGGCGAGAATGCCGCGATTGAGGACCGAGTTACCTTTCATGCCCTCAAAGGCACCAGTATCCGAATTGGCAGAAACTTAAATACAGACGACAACGTTGTCTTCCACGGCCCTCTAGAAGTTGGCGATAACCTGGCGATCGCAGACGACGCAATCTTGTTTCGCTCTCAAGTCGGTAACAACGTCACGATTGGCACGGGAGCCGTTGTAGTGGGAGTGACGCTACGGGACGGAACCCAGGTGCCGCCGCAAGCTGTGATCACAGCGCAAAATCAAGCAGATGTGTTGAAAACTAATTAAAACTCCTAGAGCAAAGCTAATCAAAACCCTATTTAGCAATAGGGTCTAAGAATAGGCTTGAATGTCCTCACCACACTCGTCTACTAAGTAGCAGAGGGCACGAAATCGGAGGCCCACCAATTCCTCGTATAGAGGATTGAGTTTGCACAGTGGCGGAATGTGAGCCACCCTGCGGCCAAAGAGAGTAATGTCTCTTTCAAAAGGGCACTGAGCAGGAATTGTCTTAGCGAGAAAATGAGCTACTTCAGGAGTCTTGATTTCGATGCCATCTAGCCACTGTCGTAAAGGCTTGAGAGCGTCAAACTGAGCCTTAAACGTAGATGAGCCTTTGGCGGGAGCCGCTGCTGCATGGAACAGGTCGAAACTAACTTGATTTGTTGACGCCATAACATGCGTTCCAAGTAAGAGAGAGTTAGGAATGGCGGCGATGCTCTCAGCAATGCTTTGCGCGATCGCGGGTAGCAGACGCTCTTAACATTCCCATACATAACGATACAAATGCTAGCGAATTGTTCCGTAAAGTGGCAAATATAAACGGGTGATTTTTGATAAATCTCTGATGAAATCTGCAAATTTGTAGCAAAAACTACCAGATTTTTGCCCTTAGAAACTGTTTCAATTCAGACTCATCCTTTTAATAGGAAAAACTTTCGTTTTACTGCCCTGAAAAACTAGATGTTCAGTTGAAGTTTATGAACAGCAATCTGACTTTAAATTATGAACGTTCGGTTTTGTAGTCTTGCCTTAGCTGGATTAGTCCTTACAGGTCTACTGACAGATCCAGCTAGAGCAGGGCAACCCGTGCTCAACCAAACCCCTCAAACCATCGAGCGCACCTTTGGTTCCTATCAGACTCGCCTCACCACCCCAGATGGCGTGACCTACACCTATTCTGCAACTCGATTGCATCAACTATTTCCCAAATTTCCCCAAACCGAGTGGTCAATCACCTTCGTCAACAACCGCGCTAAATACATCAACTTGAACGTAGCCGCCAACCCCAACGCCGACGACTTTACCTACGACCAAGCAGAAGCCGTCAAATTTTTTCAATTCGTTTTCGGCTACCAACCCCCTACCTGGCAAGAGCTATCAACCCAATTCACAGGCAACACCACCATCTACGACTACGAATACTGCCTAGGAGACGGGATCGCCACCAGCTTTACCCGCATGGGCTACAAACAATTTACCGACTTCATTCAGCTTTATTACGAGCCACGATGTGAAGAGAAGTGAGGAGAGAGGAGTAGGAAAGAATGAAAGAGGAGGGAGGATGAGAGGGATGAAAGGGGTGAGGTGTAAGAAGTGAGGAGTTAGAAGAAAAAAGTTGAGAGATCAAAGACAAAATTAGCCAACTAAGGAATCGAAGCACTCACAAAAGAACCCGTTTGCAGGGAGTCTGAGGGACGCAACCGTCCCTCAGCGGGGGTTTGGGGGCAAGCGCCCCCAAGCTCTGGGTTTAGTCAAACCAAACTAAACCAAAGCAGGCTCCGGTAAAGCCCCCTGCATCCGCCCCAACCAATCAATCAAATTCGCCAACTGCTGCTCCACACCCAACACTCCCAAACCTCGCACCGTCACTTTACCCGGCGTATAGACAAACCGAGATTGCAGATGATCTGGCAAGTTTGCCTTCAGCAAATTCCAGGCAGGCTCCTCCATCGGCGTTTCTAGCACCACATGTTGATTGCCCTCAGGCTTGATGCGAGAGAAACCTAGCTTCTTAGCAGTCTGCTTCAGCTCTACAATCCGAATTAATTGCAGAGCTGCGGGTGGGATCGTGCCATAGCGATCGCTCCATTCCGCCGCTGTTTGCGTCAACTCCGCCTTGGTACTGGCTGAAGCGATCGCGCGATAAGCACTCATCTTCTGATCGAGATCGGGAATGTAATCAGCCGGAATAAAGGCAGTCACGCTGAGATCGATTTGCGTATCGTCCACCTTGGGAATCTCTTGGCCGCGAATCTCCCGAATCGATTCCTCCAGCATCTCCATATAGAGGTCGAACCCGATTGCATCCATTTGACCCGACTGTTCTGCCCCCAGCAAATTCCCCACACCCCGAATTTCCATATCCCGCATTGCCAGTTGATAGCCAGAACCGAGTTGAGTAAACTCCTGAATCGCGCGCAACCGCTGGCGTGCAGTATCAGAAAGCTGACTTTGTTTGGGATAGAGCAACCAGGCATGGGCTTGAATCCCTGCTCGGCCCACCCGACCGCGCAACTGATACAGCTGCGACAAGCCGAAGCGCTGGGCGTCTTCAATCAAGATGGTGTTCACGCGTGGAATATCTAAACCCGATTCAATGATTGTGGTGCAAAGGAGAATATCTGCGTCCCCATTGCTGAAGGTGAGCATGGTGGATTCCAGCTCAGCCTCTGGCATTTGGCCATGGGCGATCGCGAGCCTTGCTCCTGGCACCATTTCGCGGATTTTAGCTGAAGTTTCCTCAATCCCCTCTACCCTGGGAACCACATAAAAGATTTGACCGCCGCGATCGAGTTCTTGACGAATCGCCGATCGCACCGTTTCGGAGTCAAAAGGAGACAAGTGAGTTTTGATCGGACGACGAGAAGGCGGTGGTGTGGTAATCAGGCTCATTTCTCGCACTCCAGACAGCGCCATATAGAGCGTTCGGGGAATCGGGGTGGCGCTGAGGGTCAGCACATCCACTTGGGTTCTAAGGCTTTTGATCTTCTCCTTTTGGTTCACCCCAAACCGCTGTTCTTCATCCACTACCAACAAGCCCAAATCTCGGAAAGCAACGCCTTTACCCAAGAGTTGATGGGTGCCCACGACAATATCTAGCTCTCCGGTGGTTAAGCGTTGCTGAATTTGGCGGCGTTCCTCAGCGGTGCGGAAGCGATTCAGTAGACCCACTTGAATCGGGTAGGGGGCAAAGCGTTCCTTCAGCGTGTGGTAGTGCTGCTGCGTCAGGATCGTGGTGGGAGCTAGTAGCGCGACTTGCTTGCCCGCCGTGACTGCCTTGAAGATGGCTCTAATTGCTACTTCTGTTTTGCCGAAGCCAACATCTCCGCAAACCAAGCGATCCATCGGACGGGAATTTTCCATATCCCGTTTGACATCCTGGGTCGCCTTCAGTTGGTCAGGGGTGGGTTGGTAGGGGAAGGAGTCCTCCATTTCCTGCTGCCAAGGCATGTCTGTGGGGTAGGTGTAGCCTTGCTGTTGCGATCGCTGGGCGTACAGTTGCAGCAGATCCACTGCCAACTTTTTGATTGACTTGCGGACTTTGCTCTTGGTTTTCTCCCAGGCCTTGCTGGACATTTTGTTCAACTCTGGCACCGCATCCCCAGCCCCTCGGAACCGGGACAGCGACCCTACTTGATCGGCTGCCACCCGCAACAAACCATCGGCATACTGCAACACCAGGTATTCGCGAGTTTCATGGTTGATCGTCAAGCTCTCTAGTTTGAGGAACTTGCCCACGCCATGACTTTTATGGACAACAAAGTCCCCCGGTTGTAGCTTATTCGGGTCAACCTGCTTAGAGGCCGCCCGTCGCCGCTTCCGCACATAGCTGGGAGTTGTTAGGGTGTGCTGACCAAAAAATTCTCGGTCTGTGACCACCACCAAGCGGAAGGTCGGTAAAACGAACCCTTCAATCTCTGCGAGGCCCGAATACTTGACTGCTACAGGCACCCGCTGAATCTGAAGCTTCTCGATCGCGGGATAATCTCTTGAATTTGGGACAAACTGCGCCGGACAATCGTGCTCCTGCAACAGCGACACCGATCGCGAAGGCTGCGCTGACACCAACCACACCGAAAATCCGCGATCGCGCTCTCCTCGAATCGTCTCCGCCAACTTACCAAACTGATGCGGAGTGGCATTAACTGGACGACTAGCGAGGTTGAGAGACGGAGCAGCACCTACAACTTCTTCTACCAGTTCTGAGAGATAGAGGCGATCGAAACATTCGACTTCGGCGAGTGACTCTTGAAAGGAACGATGGATCTTAGGCAGAAGAGAACTCTCCCCTTCATCCTTCATCCCTCCTCCTTCATCCTTTCCCTTACCTCCTTCATCCTTCCACTGCTCCTCCACATGCTCAAACCAGCGATCGCCGTGAGCCTGACACTGCTCCGGTTCATCTAAGGCAATCAAGGTATTTTCTGGCAAGTAGTCGAGCAAAGAAGCTGGCTGATCAAAGGCTAATCCCAGAAATCGGCGCAGACCTGCTAAGGGTTGGTCTTGCTCAAACTTTTCCTGTTCGGCGGGGTTGAGATAGGTTTTTAGCGCTGTTGACTTCTCGCCTATAAACGCAGCTCTGACGATCGGGCTAAAACTGGTGGGCGTGAGGACGAGATGATTGATCGAGTCGAGCGATCGCTGAGTTGCTGGATCAAACTCCCGCATTTTGTCGAGTTCATCACCAAACCATTCCAGACGAATCGGGAGTTCGGCGGCGACGGGAAACACATCCACAATGTCTCCTCGGCGGCTCCATTGGCCTTCTGTTTCTACGAGGGAAACGCGCTCGTAGCCTAAACGGGTCAGTTCATTGCTAAAAGCATTGAGATCAACTTCAGTCCCTCGTTGCAATCTCAGGCAATAGGGACGGAAGGCATCGATAGGGGGTAAGTGGGGCTGTAAAGCTCTCTCTGTGGCGACGATCGCGGTTCGGCTCGTCTCCGCACCTTGACCATTCCCATTGCTGGTAGCTGCTTGGCTACCTACCAAATCCGCTAAGACTTGTAACTGGCCCCAAGCCATTTCTGACTCCAGGTCAAAGGGTTCGTAGGGAGATCCTTCGGAGGTGGGATAGAAATGAACCGTTTGCCAGCCCATTGCTTCTAGTTGTGCAGTCCAGCGGCCTGCTTCTTCTAGGGTGGCAGTCACTACTAACAAGTTGCGGGGGCCAGCTTGAGCTAGAGCCGATGCTACCAAGCCCTTAGGGATGCGAGACACACCGTTGAGCTTTAGAAGTTGTTGCTGTTTCAGCTTGGCTAATAGCTCGTTAGTGAGGGGCGATCGCCCAAGGGCACGAATAATTGAGGAGAAAGCCATAGATTCTGGAACCGGAGCAGCGAACAGCCAAGAGTGTTTACCTATCTTTATATTGTAGAAGCCTGAGCAGAAGCCGTTGCTTTTCGAGGGCGGAATACCTCTATCAGGGGACATCCAAACTGCTGGATCTCCCCCTCCTGGAGAGGTCAGCTCCTTTTTTAATCGATAAGCTTAGAGGAAATAAGGAAAGTTTATAGAATCGCCAGGGAGTTTTTTATGACTAGTATCAACAACTCACCATTCATGAGTAACGACGACAATCTAGCGCCGATCGACGTGGAAATCGTAGAGACGACCGCTGAGATTCAGCCCCAGGAGTCTGCTTCTGACAAAGGTCAAGCGACTAATCACATCGTTGCCGAAGCTATTGGCGCGGCTAGTGGTGGTATTGCTGGAGCCACAATTGGTAAAATGGTCGGTGGACGCCTAGGTGCAGCCGTCGGTGCTGTAGGTGGCGCGATCGCAGGTGCAGCAATTGGTAACCAGGCCGCAGAAGGCATTGACCAAAAGCTCGATAGTGCAGTTCACACCATGAAGGACGCCGTTGATGGCGTGACTCACCAGGTGGAAGGTGTAGTTGAAACCGTCAAAGAAAAAGTCAACGAGACTGACCTAAAGGGTGCTGTTAATTCTGCCAAACAGAAAATTGAGGAAGCTGATGTTCATGGCATCACCGATTCTGTGAAGCAAAAAATCAGCGAAGCGAATGTTCGCGGTGTTACAGACTCTGTGCAGCACAAAATTGAGGAAGCTGACGTTCAGGGTGTGAGTGCTTCCGTCAAACAGAAAATTGATGAAGCCAACGTGCGTGGCGTGACTGACTCCGTACAGCACAAGATCGAAGAAGCCGACGTGCGTGGCGTCAGTAACTCTGTCAAGAGCAAAATCGATGAAGCAAATGTGCGTGGCGTGACTGACTCCGTACAGCACAAGATCGAAGAAGCTGACGTGCGTGGCGTTAGCAACTCTGTCAAGAGCAAGGTCGATGAAGCGAATGTTCGCGGGATCAGCGACTCTGTCAAGAGCAAAGTTGACGACGTGAACGTGCGTGGCATGGCTGACTCTGTGAAGGATTCTGTTAAAGGCACCGCAGACAAGGCTAAAGACGCGATCGCAGATAAAGCTAAGCCCATCTTAGGTAGCCAACCCTCGACTAGCCCAACTTCATCCACATCGGTTAACCGAGATCTCTACAGAGATCCCCTACTGGGTGTAGATCCCCTGCTTGATGTAAACACTACGCCTGTGATCACGCCTCCTCCTGCAACGAATCCTAAGTTGATCACCGATCGCTCCATTGATTCCCTGACTACTGACGAAGAAACCAAGAAGCGCTACCAGTCCTAAGCAACCCATCTCTGGAATGTAGAGTCTGAATCTGATTCCCTGAGATAGTTAGCTAACGTGCCACAACGCTAGAAACAACTGCCTCCGCTCCCCATTAGAAGGGAGTCGGAGGCTTTAATTATGGACGGTAGTTGTAGAAGGCTAAGCCAAAGCAGCTAAGCTAGCCGCGATCTGCTTGTATGGTTGAGAGGTGAGGCGATCGCAACAATATTTGCTTCAATCGTGTTGGCTGATACTTGTTAAGCTTGGGCAAAAACTGCACCTTAGAGTCTTGGAATGTTTAGAACCTTTGATTCTGAATATTAAGATACTTAAGACATTAGGCGCGATTCGCCACAATCACAGGCAACTCAGGAATGTCCTCTTTTCTTTTTGATTTCCTCATCCTTATCTTGCTGACCTTTGCCAACGGAGTCTTCGTGCTCTCGGAGATGGCGATCGTCTCGGTGCGCAAAGTGCGACTCCAGCAGATGGCCAATGAGGGGAATGCCAAAGCTCGCACAGCCCTCGACCTAGCAAGTGCTCCAAACCAATTCTTAGCAACCGTCCAGATTGGGATCACGCTGATTGTCATTCTGTCTGGTGCTGTGGGGGAATCCACGCTGGCTAAAAGAATTGGGCCGCTCTTCGCCTTGATCCCCGCCTTAGCTCCATACCGAGAGGCGATCGCCTCGGGTATAGCAATTGTCATCGTCACCTACTTAACCCTGATTATCGGGGAACTGGTGCCTAAGCAACTGGCGCTAAACAACCCAGAAAGAGTGGCTTCCTCCGTGGCTGGCCCCATGCGGATGTTGGCAATGTTCGCCGCGCCAGTGGTCCATCTCCTGAGCGCCTCGACAGATATGGTGATGCGATTGCTCAGCATTCGACCCTCCGACGAGCCAATGGTGACTGAAGAGGAAATCAAAGTCTTACTGCAACAAGGAACTGAAGCGGGCACCTTTGAAGAAGTTGAGCAAGACATGGTGGAGCGGGTGTTCCGCTTGGGCGATCGCCGCGCCAATGGCTTGATGACACCCCGCCCCGATATTGTCTGGCTTGACCTAGAAGACTCCTCAGAAGAAAACCGTCAGAAAATCACGGAAGGAGTGCATTCCCGGTTTCCGGTGTGTCAGGGTGGTATCGATAGCGTCTTGGGGGTCTTGCATGTCAATGACTTGCTAGTACGGAGTCTAGTTGGAGAACCAATCGATTTAGCTACTAATTTGCGGCAACCGCTGTTTATTCCAGAGAGTACTCGCGCCCTTTCAGTTCTAGAGTTGTTCAAGAAATCCAGTACTCATATCGCGTTTGTCGTGGATGAGTATGGAGTGATTCAAGGACTCGTAACCCTCAATGACATCCTAGAGGCGATCGTCGGTGACATTCCTTCAGTTGAGGACTTAGAGGAGCCCTACGCCGTCCAGCGTGAGGATGGCTCTTGGCTGCTAGACGGAATGCTATCAGTGGATGAGTTCAAAGACATTCTTGAAATTAATAAAATTCCTGGAGAAGAAAAAGGTAATTATCATACGCTAGGTGGTTTTGTAGTCATGCATCTAGGCCACATCCCCACCGCTGCAGATCACTTTGACTGGCAAGGGCTACGCTTTGAGGTGATGGATATGGATGGAAACCGCGTCGATAAAGTCTTAGTAATGCCTATTGCCTCTGAGGAGGGTACTAGCTCTAGTGATGAGCCTTCTCAACCTAGAAGCTCTAATTAAAAATTTTAATGCTGACATAGCCAATCAGCGAGCTGACAAAATCCTTTACCTTCTGGTTCTGGTGTGATGTAAGTCGGTTGATGCACGAGTTGATCCGCATAGTGTTTAACATTAGCGACCCCCACGGATAGGGGAAATTGATCGGCATCAAACAAGCTTTCATCATTAGGGCTATCGCCCACTGTGACGACCTGCTGAGCCGTGTGCTCAGGAAAGTACTGACCTAGAACTTGGCGTAACCCAGTCGCTTTGTCCTGCTCAATTGGCTTGATGTGGCCTTGGACATTGCTGTAGGTGAAGCCCCAGCCTTGATCTTGGCAGTAGGCATTAATGGCTTGAATGTCCGGTAAGCTCAGCCTCTGAATATCAAATGTCCAATCTGTGACGCGAAAACGATTGTCGGCAGATTCTTGTAGTTGCGGAAAATCGGCTTGTAGGCGCTGAAAAGTTTGGGCCAGCTTTTGGCGATGCAAGGCTAAATCAGGAATTGTCACCAACGCGATTGGAGTCTCAGTTTGGCTAGCGTAAAACATACCGCCGTTTTCCGCGATCGCTCCCCAAATGGGCAAATAGTTGACCAAGCCACCCACCCAACCTGCCGATCGCCCGGTGACAATCAAAACTTGGATTTCCGCCGCAGCTAACTGCTCCAAAGCTTGTAGTAAGGTGGGCGTAAATTTGCCATTCTGCGTCAGTGTGCCGTCCATGTCGGTGGCCACTAGGCAAACATTCTTAAGGGAATTAGCGACTAAAGCCTGAGACAGTAGCGTTAAAGGCATCTTGGTTAGTAACTGTAATGATTAGGTCAATTGAGTGCTGTAGCTTATGGCAAAACTGACACCAGACCAGCGCAACTACCTTTACTTATTAGAGGCAGAACGAGCCGGAATTCATAAACCCATCCTGGCAGCACTTTATCAGGTTCAAGGTAAGCCAACGCTGGAAGATGGCGAAACTGGGCTAGGGATTGCACCTGCCAACCGGATTCCCCTCGGGCAAGTCAATACTTTTGCGGCTCAAGTGCAATATGCCGCTAACACGATTCGCAGCATCACCGATAGCCTAGTCGCCCAAGGATGGAAAGCCACTGACCTATGGAGTAACGAAGCAGGACGCTACGGTAACAGATTTATTCAAGCGGCAGCAGCAGGTTATACACCGCCAGCCAATAACGAAGCCTCCGCCCGCCTAGAATCCTCAAACCCTCAAGCTCTGCTGCAAGCTTACCTGGACGATTTAGCCATTGACTTCAAAGCCGAAGGGTTGCCACAAAACCTGGCTTACCTAGACAGTGCACTACTGACTTTAGTCGATCGCCTACCTAGTTATTACAGAAGCTTGCCTTACCAAAGAGATGCTTTTCTAGAAGCCCTACGGATTTGGCGCAAACTCGATTCCCGTGAGGCTGCGATCGCCTCTCTCAACCTGAAAACGCCCGTTGATGCTGACCCTGAATCCGTAGACGAGTCTTACCTAGACAAAGCTCTGATTCAGTTTATGCAAAGCATTTCTCGTAACTATTCAGGCTACCCTCATCAGCGCGAAGCTTTAGTTCGACTGACTCAACTGTGGCGACAACTCGATTCCCGTGAGGCTGCGATCGCCTCTCTAGAAAAAGACACCTCCCCAGAGCCAGGATTAAAGATCCTCGATCCTGCTCTAGTTGCCTTTGCCCAGCGCTTGCCACAGTACTACCAAGGCAAAGGAGAGCAACGAAATGCTCTAACAGAAGCTTTTCGGCTGTGGCGGGGTCTTGATTCCCGCACCACAGCTCTGGCTGCGTTAGGCATTAACCCAAACACATTGTCTGCTAGCACTACCAATAAAACTGCTCTCACCAACGCAGCAACTCAACTCGATCGCGAACTGCTCGAATTTATTGAGCGGATTCCGGGTGAGTATCAAGAAACTGAAGAGCAACGAGAAGCATTAATTCGTTTGGTGCAGCTTTGGCGCGGGTTAACTACTCGTGACCAAACCATTCGATCTCTGTTTGAAGACGTGAGGCGGATGCAGCAAGCGCGTCGAGATGCCCCAGAAGCCCCCCCCAAACCGAAACCGTTGATCTTGCCCAAGCGTCCTGCCCGCTGGACTCCTGGCAATATTCAGCTTTATGCCTCCATCATTCCCAATGGGACTTTTAGCTGGGCTGAGGCCACTCACGGCGGCACTCGCATGCCACCCGACCAAACCACAGTCGATGCGATTGTCCGCATTGCTCGTCTAGCGCAACAAGCCCGGGAGCGGATTGGTCGTCCTTTCCAGGTCACTAGTTGGTACCGTCCCCCAGAAATCAATGCTAGAGTCGGTGGTGTGTCTAACAGCCGCCATATTGTTGGGGACGCGATCGACTTTTATTGCGACGGGCTTACAGGCGATCAGCTCTACTGGTTCCTAGATTCCTGGTGGCCAGGGGGGCTAGGCCGATACGCTAGCTTCCCCTATCTCAGCCACATTGATGCTCGCAGCTACCGAGCCCGTTGGCTCCGCTAGTATTTTTAGATACCTGTATTTTCGCTGCGGCTTGTGATGCAACAGCCCCGCTTCGGGGCACTCTGAAAATAGAAGTCACCGTTGGGCCTGGATTTACTATGTCAACCCCTCTTTTTCTCATAGAACCTTGGTTGGCTCAAGCTCCTGTCAAGACTGCGAAACCTGTCAAAACCGTTAAAACCAAGGTGGCTGTGCCTCCCCCTCAGCCTGTGCAGCCTGATGATAGTGCTATGCAGCCGTGGATGATGACCACTGGCGGGTTATTTCTCCTATTGGTTGGGTTAGGAGTTTATTCTCACTTGCAAGCCAGTAAGTTGCAAAAGCAGGTGCGATTTGCCGACTTGAAGAATAAGGAGATGCAGAAGAAGCTGAAGATGGCTCTGGAAACCATCGGCAAGATGGAAAAGAACCCCGACCTAATTCACTCCAGAGAATTTAATTTAGACTACCTGCGCATGCGGATGGCGGAAGAGGTCTTCCACTTTGCCATCGTCAATCAAATTAAAATTAAAGTTAAAGAAAAAATCTCCCTAGCTCTGCGACCCAGCCAAGCCCAGCAGGGTTCTGTAGGAATTGCCAGTGCAGGTCGGGCTGTAGATGAAGTATTTGATGTGGAATACGAACCGGGCGACCTGCCAAAGGGCACGAAGCGGGTGTTGTTCCGGATTCAAATCAAGCTGACGAAACTGCCGACTCAGCCCACCTCGGTCACAATTAGCCAAATTATTGACTGCTTAGAAACCTACCTCAGCCCTGCCCATGAGGAGAACGACACCTGGCAACCTACCATTCAGGGTCGCATTGCTCAAATTCATTGGGATCAGAAAGCGAAGCCTACGCCGATGCTGGTGCTAGAGCAAACGACTGACGGCACGAACGTTACTTTCCGGACTAACCGCACTTTAGCGCATCGCTAAAAGTCATAGAAAGTTATAGCAGTGGCGATCGCGCTCTAGAAGCCCCACCACCTTGACCATCGATCAAGCTTCATCAGCTAACCCAGCCAATATTTTTTAATTGCTGCATATAGGTGGGTTTTATATTTGCTATACCAGTCTCTATAAATCCTTAAAGTCACCTATCAAAGATGACTTTAAGGATTTCAAAATATATTGATTCGTCAGCTACAAGTTAACTAGACGCTTTTCATCCTGCAAAGCATGACGCGCCTTGCAACAACGTAAGAGATTGATAGCAAAGTCATCAATCATCTTCATCTGGGCCTTTCCAAGCTTCAATCACTTCATCAATTGATTGGCCGAGAATCCGCGCCAAAGGTCCCAGTTGTCGTTGTTCTATGTCTTTGCCGACCCAAATATTCTTCAGTTCTCCGTAGGAGAGCCGATAAGAGTCACAAAAGCGAGCGAACTCATCATCGTTCAAATCAAGTTCAGCTTGGCGATGCTTGAGGAGGGTCGCAATGAGTGCTGTTCCTTGCTTAGGTGGCTCGGTTTTATTTAAGTACTTCTGCACCAAGCCGTCAATCTGGCTGTTGTGTCCCCCGGAGCGGCTAACCAAGTCATAGCATGCCAAATACAACGCTTGGCGCAACTTGCGGTCTTGGTTCATAGCTGCGGCAATTTGAGCCGCATAATCAGGCTTGCAAAGCCCAACTACAGCTCCCTCATGGGTGATAGGTACATAGGCGTCCCTGGCATCAAATTGCCAGGCGGTAGGCTGATTGCCCTGTAGCACGATGGCATCTCCTTTTAGCGATCGCAACCCACGCTTATTGCTGTGTTTCGCCAAGCGCTCTGGGAGGTTGCCGGAGGTGCTTAGACGCAGTCAAACAAGACAGTGGTCATGTAATAGTCTGCCCAATCTACGCCAAAAGCTTTTTCAAGGACGCGGCGGGTTTTGTCATTTTGTTGTTGTTTGGTGCAGTAGTAACGTTGAGCCTGAAGAATTTCGGTTTCTTGCTCTGGAGTCACCGCAGTAGACGCGCTCGCCTGTTGGCAGTGAACTGTTAAAAAACCTTCGACTCGGCTGAGAAATTGTTGTTCTTCTTCAGCGCTGCCAGGGCGAATAAACAGACAAAAATCCGAGAAAATATCTCCCCAGTCTGGCAAAGCCCGAGCTTGGGAAAACTCAGGATTGGGTAGGGCTGATAAAGCGGTGCGATATGCCTCCGAAAGAGTTCGGTCGGCGTTGAGCGGGGATAAATCTGCGATCGCGGCGCTAATCTGTCCTCGACCCCCTACCAAGTCGGTGCCGAACATAGGCAGAGCGTAATTGGTGCGAGGAAACATGACGCAATGCAAAATATCAAGATTGCTCCCAACCCGTGCCAATTCTAAGTGCAACTTCCGGAATTGAGGAGTTTGGTAGCAGCGATTTTCAATCAGCAGCTTTTCCCCTTCTAGTCGCCCTTCGACATACCCTAACTCCGCTGGGAAAGGATATGGAGATAAATCTAAATGGCGCTGCCAAACAGATTCGATCGCATCTGCGAGTTGACGGATTAAAGGGTGTTGTTGTTCGCGGAGAGAGGGGATTGAGGTCGCTGACATGGTAAAAACTGGAAGTTGTTAAAGAATGCTGTCGTAGGTTCAGAATATCAGCTTGCTTTGGGCACGAATTCAAAGCTATAAGAATTTCTAAGGGCAATAACGGCGGAAGAAAATGCCAAATCCAGTTTTAGGCGATCGCTACGAGATCCAAAAGCAACTGGGCAAGAACTCAGGACGGCGAACTCTCCTCGCTCGTGACTTGCAAACTCAGGGCTTTGTGGTGATCAAGCTGCTGTCCTTCGACAATGAAACTGAATGGGACGATTTGAAGTTGTTTGAGCGCGAAGCCGACACGCTCAAGAATCTGTCGCATCCGGCGATTCCGCAATATCTCAATTCCTTTGAGCTGAACCTCCGCAATGGTAAAGGCTTTGCTTTAATCCAAACCTATGTGCATGGGAAATCTTTGGAAACCTTGCTCCAAGGCGGCAAAACCTTGACTGAAGCACAAGCAAAGCAAGTTGCCAAAGCACTGCTAGAAATTTTGGTTTACCTGCACGGTCAACAACCCCCCGTGATCCACCGAGACATCAAGCCGAAAAATATTTTGCTCACCGATACCTCTGGCGATCGCCCGATTCAAGTCTATTTAGTAGATTTTGGCTCGGTTAGGGCTGCAACGCCGGAGGAGAATACCAACTTTACAGTGGTCGGTACCTATGGCTATATGCCGCCAGAGCAGTTCAGTGGCAGGGCGATCGCGGCATCCGACCTTTACAGTTTGGGAGCAACCTTGATCACTTTGGTCACGGGCACCCACCCTTCTAGCTTGCCTCGGCGTGGTTCCCGAATTGATTTTGGTCAAGTGGCTGATTTGAGTCCAGCCTTTGCCGATTGGCTCAGTTGGATGACCGAATCTAGCTTAGAGCGGCGGCTCACTTCGGCTCAGGCTGCTTTACAAGCCCTCGAACAAGGCCAAACTCGCAATGCAGCGGTGGCAGTGGTGGCTAAACCCGCTGATAGCAAAGTAGCGCTGAGCAAAGATGCTAAGGCTTTGGAAATTATTATGCCAGCCTTATTAGGCCAAGTTCGCTTGCGGATCGATGCCCAAGAAATCTCACTAGCTCAAAAGCGGTTGGGGCTATCCAAGGGGCGGCCTCAAGTGGGGCGTAGACAAGAGATTCGCAGCGTGACCTACACAAAATCTGGTGATGCGCCCAGGCTGGCGATCGCAGTCGGCTCTCAGCAATATGAACTAGGCGGGCCGCAATCTCTCACAGCGGCAGAATTAGATTGGCTAGCCTATGAACTCAGCACTTGGCTCAAGATTCCGCTCGCCAAATCCTAATTCATCTAAATCGAGGAGTTCTGCAAAACCGGACGTTCCTCCCGTCTATAGTTAATGAGTGAAGCATGGTTGACAGGAGAGGGAGAGGGCTATGTTTGGTCTAGGATGGCCGGAAGTAGCGATTATTGCGATCGCGGCAATTGTGATTTTTGGTCCCAAAAAAATTCCTGAGCTAGGGAGCGCCCTAGGCAAAACGCTGCGGGGGTTTAAGGAAGAAGTCCAAAAACCTGATGCTGAGAATGATATTACAGATTTAGATCAAGAATAACCAGCCCGAGCCAGACCCTAATTTTTAGAGCAAAAACAAACACATCTAGACAGCTCATAGACAACTGTCTAGATGTGCTTAACCTCTCTCCGGGGAAACTGAAACTCTAAAAAGTGTACGCAGACTGAGACTCTGTTTGAGCTGTGCCTGAGTTGGACTGGCTTACCTCAACTGAAGCGACGTTTACAGTTTGACCATTGGTCAACGTACTGGCTCCATTCTGATCTGCCGTCTGGGTGGCTGTGGTATGGCCGACCGGGTTTCGGGCCTCAATTAACTGAATAGCGCGAGTCACGCTCTCTGGCAGAATGACAACCAAGCTCCCTGGTGTAGCTCGATCGAGGGCAGAGTTGATCGCTTTGGTTTCATCCAGAATGATTTCGTGGGGGCATCTTTGGTTGGCTGCTTCCAGCCCTCGGCAAATCCACTCCGCCGCTTCGCCTCTGGCTCGCCCTCTAGTATCGTCATCTTCCTTGACGATCACGCGATTGAACATATCCGCTGCCAGCCTACCCAGAGTGACAAAATCCTCATTGCGGCGATCGCCTGGCCCCCCGACTACACCAATCCGTTCTCCCGTCCAATTCTTCACAAAGCCTCCTAGGGCTTCGTAACTGGCAGGATTGTGGGCATAGTCCACCAAGGCATGGTAGTGACCGAGGTCAAACAAATTCATTCGTCCTGGTGTTTGGTCAGCTGAAGCTTGGAAGCTCATTAAAGCAGCACGAATATCTTCAATTCTGACTCCATGTGCAAAAGCCGCTAAACTCGCAGCGAGAGCATTAGCAATCATGAAGGGCGCACGTCCCCCCATGGTCAGCGGCACATGGATCGCTTGCTCGATGCGGAGCGTCCAGTCACCCTTAAGAATCGATAGATAGCCATTTTCATAGATGGCGGCTAGACCTCCTTGCTGAGCATGAGCCCGGACAATTTCGTTGTCAGGATTCATGGCAAAGTAAGCTACTTGGGCTGTGACGTTACGAGCCATGCCTGCAACGAGAGGATCATCAGCATTCAGCACCGCGTAGCCGTTGGGCATGGCAGATTCTGCCACCACGCTTTTCACCCGCGCCATATCGTCTAGCGTGTTAATGTCTCCTAGCCCCATGTGGTCAGCCGCGACATTGAGCACCACGCCAATATCGCAGGCATCGAAGCCTAGGCCAGAGCGCAAGATGCCGCCACGTGCGGATTCTAGAACTGCTACTTCCACAGTGGGGTCGCGGAGAATCAGTTGGGCGCTTTGAGGCCCAGTGGTATCTCCCTTTTCCACTAAATAATCATCAATATAGATGCCATCAGTGGTGGTGTAGCCCACAACGCGCTGGGTTTGCTTAAAGATGTGAGCAATCAAACGGGTCGTAGTAGTTTTGCCATTGGTGCCCGTAACCGCAATGATGGGAATGCGGCTAGCAGCCCCCGGCGAAAACAGCATATTAATCACCGACTCTGCCACATTCCGAGGAATACCTTGGCTAGGCGCAACGTGCATCCGGAAGCCAGGAGCAGCGTTGACTTCAACAATTACACCGCCGGTTTCGCGCAGCGGTCGCGAAATATCAGAGGTAACAATGTCGATGCCAGCGATATCCAGGTTAATGATTTTGGCAACTCGTTGGGCCAGCCAAATGTTTTCTGGGTGGACATCATCGGTGCGATCGATCGCGATCCCTCCGGTACTGAGGTTGGCGGTGGCCCGCAGATAACAAACTTCTCCCAGAGGCAGTACGGTTTGCAGGGTATAGCCTTGCTGATCTAGCAGCTTCCAACTCGTGCGATCGACCGTGATCTTGGTCAGAACATTGTCATGACCTTCGCCCCGTTGGGGGTCTTGATTAGTCCACTCAATCAATTGTTCGATGGTGGAGCGGCCATCACCCACCACATGGGCGGGGACGCGCTCAGCCACGGCCACGAGTTTACCGTTCACCACCAATACACGATGGTCGCGCCCTGTGTAGTACCGCTCCACAATCAGCGATCGCGACACTTCCTTGGCTGCGTCGTAGGCTTCTTCGGCCATCTTCCAGGAGTCAATGTTGAGCGTAATGCCACGCCCATGATTGCCATTGAGCGGCTTGATGACAATTGGAAAGCCACCGACTTGCTCTACGGCCTCTTCCAGCTCGTCCATGTAATTAATTACAATACCCCGTGGCACAGGCACACCGGATTCGTGGAGAATTTGCTTGGTACTTTCCTTATCGCAAGCCAGCTCTACGCCTAAAATGCCAGTGTGATTGCTTAAGGTTGCTTGAATCCGTTTTTGATGCGCTCCATACCCCAGTTGAATCATGGAGCGAGCCGGAATTGGCAACCAAGGAATGCCTCTCGCTTCTGCTTCGCGCACCAAAGATTCGGTGCTGGGACCCAACGAAGCATCGGCCCAGTAAGCTCGCAAGTCTTGCAAGTCTTGTTCTAGCTCAGCTTTAGGATAGTTCCCCGTTTCTACAATGCTTTGGCACAGGCGCACTGCTGCTCTGGCGGCATAACGACCTGCCTGCTCATCTAAGTACTCGATCACCACTTGGTAAGTGCCAGAGGTAGCCGTTTCCCGGGTGCGGCCAAAACCAACTTCCATACCCGATAGCACTTGTAGCTCCAGAGCTACATGCTCCACGATATGCCCCATCATGGTGCCTTCGCGGACTCGGCTCAGGAATCCCCCCCGGCATCCTGGCGAGCAGAAGTGATCGTCTAAGCTGGGCAACGCTGCCACCAACCCCTCATAAAACCCAGGAATTTGGTGGGAAGGCTTTTCTGCCAAATCCTCCAAATCTAAACGCATCACGACCAGCTTATGACGACGAATGCTCCAGTAGTTAGGGCCGCGTAGTGTCTGGATCTTGAGTATTTTCATAACGCTATCCGAGGGTGTTCGGGGGTGGGGAGGACGCAGATGCAATAACGAGTTGAGGTGACTTTAAAGAAGCAACTATCCAGTTTCTCGCTTCAATAAACCTCAAATTGTTTACTAAGAACAGTTTGGTGCTCGATAAACTACAATCTCTGCCAGTATGAATTACAACAAATCAGAACAAATCAAAGTTCAGCAGATTTAGAGTCAAACTTAAAAAACAGCGTAGCAGCGATCGCCTGAACTACTTGGCTCTTTTTGAGGTAGAGGATCGAGGAACTGCCGCTGTATTACCAGGGTGGCTGGTATTTACCCAATAAAATCAGCATACCAATACAAAAAACAATCGACATAGCAAAACCAGTCAAAGCTTAGCTCTTGACCTGATAGCTGTTCTTTGCAGTTTCAAGCTTTAAGAACCTGCAAAACTGTTCATATTGAGCAGTTTTAGTTAAAAAAGTTTGAGAGTTGCTGGCTAGCATGAAGTCAATACTAAGGTAACTGATGGGGAGCCGAGACTACCTTCGGGTATGACAAATTCAGGCTGAATGCTTTTCAAAATCAGCATTAAGCCAGAGGTTCGCAGGAATCTGATTTTATGGTTCGCGAGACATGATCCGACGTTGGTAGAGCTGGTAGCGATCGCCGTAGCTGAGGATATGCACCCGCAAGTTATGAATACTCAGTGGCTCTGTCGCATCTGCATCGGGTTGGTTCGTATAGTTCAGATCCACAGGGTCAATAACGGTCACAGAACCTTTGCCCAGGACGTGTAGCAAGCCATCGCCCTCAAATAGGGCACAAGTATCCTCGTCGATGCCGATGCCCAGCTTATCCGGGTAAGCCGCGATCGCACTCATCAGTCGTGCCATGCGATTGCGATTATGGAAATGCTGATCCACGATAATTTCTGGGATGATGGCCAACCCAGTAGCCATGTCTACCAGCGAGCGGTTGGGATGCTCACCACTACCACCGCCGGCAATCATGTGATGCCCCATGACCGCCGCCCCAGCGCTGGTGCCTGCCAGCGTGATCTCACCTTTCACGGCCCGTCGCCGCACTTCTGCCATCAATTCTGTGTCTGCCAACAGCGCACAGAGCCGCAACTGATCGCCCCCAGTCATAAACACGCCTGTACAGCTCTCTAGAAAAGCACGCCAGAGAGAGTCCTCACACTGCTCTCGTTCGCGGATATCTAGGACTTCAATTGCCTTAGCACCCATGTCTTCAAAAATGGTACGGTACCGTTCGCCAATCGTGGCAGGTTCTCGCGAGGCGCAGGGAATGATGGCAATCCGAGCATCTGTACCGCCCGACCGATGAAAAAAGGAAGTCAAGATTTCCTTGCCGTGGACTTTATCTTCCGCTCCCCCAATAATCATCACAGCGGTTTTCGTGGACTGAGGCATCTGTTGTTTGAGGGTTTGAGATTCTAGCTGCGGCACGACGCTACTCCTGGACATAAAATGAACCAGACGCTCCAGTAACCGATTGATTGAAATAGGGATGCCGCTTCTGTTCATCCAGTGCCATGCAGTTTTAACCCTGGAGCTTAACTAATATAGGCATAATGTCAGATTATTTAAACATAATTTAAGAAATTCAAAAATCACTGCTTAGTTTCTTCTGACGGCTCTTAAGGTGGCATGAGAACTAACCACTAGCGATCGCCAAATGCCTCTCTCGATCAGAAGTATGCGCCAGTTTCAGGGTATAGTCAGCAGTCTCGGCAAGATTTGCATTCTCAAAAGTTAGGGTTTTGTGAGATTCGACATTGTTACTTTGTTTCCTGACTTCTTTACGTCACCGCTGAGTTCGGGCTTGTTGGGCAAGGCTTTAGCGAAAGAAATTGCTACGGTGCATCTCACAAATCCACGTGATTTTGCGACTGACAAGCATCGACGTGTGGATGATGAACCCTACGGGGGTGGGGTCGGCATGTTGATGAAGCCAGAGCCAATTTTTGCGGCGGTGGAGTCCCTGCCTGTTTTACCGAGGCGAGAGGTGATCTTAATGACGCCCCAAGGTCAAACGATGAATCAGGCGATGTTTCAGGAGTTGGGAACGAATTATGACCAACTGGTGGTGATTTGTGGCCATTACGAAGGAGTGGATGAGCGAGTCTTGCACCTCGTGACTCGTGAGGTGTCATTAGGGGATTTTGTGCTGACCTGTGGTGAAATTCCGGCACTCACGCTGCTGAATGGTACGGTGCGTTTGCTGCCTGGAACGGTGGGTAAAGAGGAATCCCTTAAGGCGGAAAGCTTTGAAGCGGGTCTACTTGATTATCCGCACTACACTCGACCCGCCGTGTTTCGCGAGTGGGAAGTGCCAGCCGTTTTGCGCTCTGGAAACCATGCTGAAATCGATCGCTGGCGACAAGAACAGCAAATTCAACGCACTCGCGATCGCCGCCCCGATTTGTATGAGAAGTGGTTGAAGGATCAGGAGGTGTAAGTTGCCCTTGATACTTGTCTGCTCTCGGACTGCGGTACAATCCGATTGCCCAGCTTCCTTCTAGTCGCTGTAACTTTTTAGGGCGCTTAGGGCGATCGCTCGACTCAGACTCCACCGATTCCACGATTTCTGTTCCCCTATTGCTGCTGTCACCCTTGGCATGGAAGGCTACATTGTCCAGTTAATTATTTTCACTGCAACCTATGCCCTCTTTAGCTTGGGCCTGAATTTGCAGTGGGGTTTTACAGGTCTGATCAACTTTGGCCATGTTGCCTTTATGACGGTCGGAGCCTATACCACCGTTTTACTGACGCTAACTGGGATACCCCTACCCATTGCGGTCTTAGCTGGTGCGGCTTTGGCTGCCTTGCTAGGCTTATTGATCGGCTTTTCTACCCTCCGCTTACGAGAAGACTACCTAGCCATCGTGACAATTGGCGTGTCTGAAGTGGTGCGACTCGTAGCCCTGAATGAAGAGTGGCTGACGCGAGGAGCGCGGGGTGTGTATGGCTATCCCCTACCGCTGGACAAATTCAATCCTAATGCTTTCACTAGAGGCGGCATGATTGCTTTGCTAACGGTGGTGGTGGGTTTGGCCTACTGGAAGCTGTGGCAGTGGGTGCAACAACGACTCAAGACAGTGTCTCGTCCCGCTGCAATTAGAAATGCGTTGGTTTGGGGTGGCTATATGGGCTCACTCGTCTTGCTCTTGGGAGGAGTCGGAGTTGTGATGCAACAGCTCAAACTAAGCCGCGCCCTTTCGCCAGAGTTGTTAGGGTTGGGCCTGTTGATCGCTTTGGTCGGGCTAGGCTGGGTTTACATCGCGATCGCTAAAACCCTAGTGGCTCGCTTGTCAGAATGGGCCGCAGGTTTGGCTTTATTTAGCGTCTCCTTGTGCTCGATTTTAGGCTTGTGGATGTATAGTATTGGCGCGAACGCCCTCTATAACTATTCCTACAAGGCAGGGCTGATGTTGTTGCTGGTGGTGGTGCTGGCGATTTTGTTTAGCTTGTTAGAGTGGCTGGTGCGATCGCCTTGGGGCCGCGTGTTGAAGGCGATTCGAGAAGATGAGGAAGTCGCCAAAGCGCTAGGCAAAAATGTGTTTTGGTACAAGTTGCAATCGCTAATGCTAGGCGGCGCGATCGCTGGTATCGCGGGAGCCTTCTACGCTTGGCAACTCACCTTCATTAACCCCGACGGCTTTATTCCCTTAATCACATTTCAAGCTTGGACGATTGTCGTTTTGGGTGGCGCTGGGAATAACGTCGGCACCTTGCTGGGTGGGACAATTTTCTGGGCCTACAACACGTTGACGCGGTTTGTCCTGAAAGACATTGTGCCGCTAGATGATGCACGATTAGGCGCATTCCGCGTCATGATCATTGGCTTGATCTTGATTGTCGTGATGATGTGGCGACCCCAAGGCATTCTAGGTAAAAAGGAGGAATTAACCCTTGGTCGATGATCCTAAGTCTCCCGATGTTTTGCCGGAGGCAGTGCCGCAGCGAGGCTTAGAAGAAATTTTGACCGAGGTGGAAGACCGTAGACCCTCACTTCAAGTTCCCCTTTTAGCAGCAAGTGGCCTCTCTAAGAGCTTTGGCGGCATCAAAGCCGTGGATAATGCCGCGATCGAGGTGGCTCAGGGTAGTATCACTGGATTGATTGGTCCCAATGGTGCGGGTAAAACAACGTTGTTTAACTTGCTGTCTAACTTTATTCGCCCCGATCAAGGACGGGTGATTTTTGATGGCGAACCGATCCAACAACTGCAACCCCATCAAATTGCTCAGCAGGGCATGGTCCGTACTTTCCAGGTAGCGCGGGTGTTGTCCCGGCTGTCAGTGCTGGAAAATATGCTGCTGGCGGCTCAACATCAGACGGGAGAAAATTTCTGGAGCGCTTGCTTGCAGTTTCGCCAAGTGGCTAAGGAAGAAAAGCAGCTGAAAGAGCGCGCCTACGCCATTTTAGAGTCGGTAGGCTTGACACACATGACCCATGAGTATGCTGGAGCCCTTTCCGGTGGTCAGCGCAAATTGCTAGAGATGGCGCGTGCCCTGATGGTGCAGCCCAAACTGATTTTGCTGGATGAACCTGCGGCTGGCGTGAATCCTACCCTAATCAACCAAATCTGCGAACACATCACTACCTGGAATCGGGAAGGGCTGACATTCCTGATTATTGAGCACAACATGGACGTGATTATGTCGCTGTGCGATCGCGTTTGGGTTTTGGCAGAAGGCCGCAATTTGGCAGTGGGCAGTCCTAGTGAAATCCAAACCAACTCGGAAGTATTGGAGGCTTATTTGGGGCAGTGAGGTCAACAGGTACTCATCCCGAAGGTGCCTTAAAAACACGAAGAGGTGAGTTTTGACACCCACCTCCAACGCTCAAATTTTCTGCAAACTAGTTGTGATGCACCCTTTGAGAGAAGCCTTGTAGCAATTTGCGGCTTGAATTGCTTGAGCCTAGTCGTGCTTTTTCTTTTTGCCGTTTTTGCCTTCTACGGGCTCTACTGGCAGTTGCATGACGCTTCCGGTTTGCGTTTGGACTGTCTGTCCTGGAACTACCTGACCAGGAGCCGCAGCAGGAACCGCTAAAGGCGATGCCTGAGTTGTAGCTGGCGCAGGCGATACTTGAGCGGCTGGAGCGGGGCTTTCTGCGGCAGTTGGAGGAGCTAGATACCGATTGACTAGCAGGGGAATGGCAGTCGTACCAGCCAGCGAGACAGCACCAATAATGCCCTGAGTCAGGGTTACTTTAAATCCTTGTCCTTTGGGGGGTTCTGAGGGTGATCCAGAATTTGCAGTCATAGAGAGGCAGGGGTATGGCTGTACAATCAACTTCACTCATTTATCGAAAGAATCAGCCTGAGCTACAACCGTATTTTTACCGAGCAAATAAAATCTTTGACAAAGATTCAAGCGTCCATAAGCTGTCGGTAAACACGGTTCTAGCAGGAAACTACGGCTTGCTTGGCGCGTCACACCAGCGATGCCACATTTGCCGATACAGGCTTTCGAGGGTTTGAGTAAAACCGCGCCCATTTGTTAGAGGCGATCGCGACATCAGATAGCGCAAATTGGATCGCAAGAAGCGTAGGCGATCGCGGTCTTCTGCTAAACGTTTGGCCAATGCTACATACTCGTTTGAAGACACAGCAATCAAATCGGTCAGCCCTAGATTGGCTAACAAGCTCATCCCCACCCTAGCCGCATGACTTTTGCCAGCCAGAGTAATCACCGGAATCCCCATCCATAAAGCTTCGCAGGTAGTTGTAGTGCCGTTGTAGGGAAAACTGTCGAGGCCAATATCGATTTGGTGATAAAGGGCTAAGTGCTCGGCAAAAGAGGAGACGTGCCCTAGGAGGTGGACGCGATCGCTAGTCACGCCGTGTTGGGTGAACAAATCATGAAAGCGCTGACGAGTAGCCGCATCAGTCAAAGCTTTGTATTTCAAAACCATCTGAGATTGGGGCACGGCTTGGAGAATTGCTGCCCAGGTAGCAATCACCTCTGGTGTCACCTTGGCCAAGTTATTAAACGAGCCAAAGGTGACGTATCCCTTCGTCAGCGCAGGCAATGCTTCTACGGCTGGGGCGTTTTGTGCTGCTTGGTAACAGAGGAAGCCACGAGGTATCCTTACTAAGCTCTCGGTGTGCCGAGTATCAGCCACTCCTACGGAATCGGCCCAAGTATCGGTGAGGCGGTAGTCGATCGCTGACAGGCCTGTGGTGTTGGGATAACCCAAGTAAGTTACTTGGATCGGTGCAGGTTTATGAGCAAACACCAAAATGCGGTTGCCAGCCGTATGTCCTGCCAAATCCACCAAAATATCAATCTGGTCTTGGCGGACCAACTGAGCCACTTGCTCATCGCTAAGGCTAATGATGTCGCGCCAGCCGTCAGCAAAGCGGCGGAATTGCTCGGTCAAGCCATCAGCGGCCAGCAGATTAGCGTAGCAAAACACCTCATAATTAGCGTGGTCATGAGTTGCCAGCACAGAACCGATGAAAAATCCCACCGGATGGGCGTTAAAGTCTGGGGAGACATAACCAATCCGCAAACGGCGATCGCGAGTCCGATCATTTAAGTGTGGCGTCGCGGCTTGAGTAAGCGGCTCGGCATACTGTTCGGCCCAGCGTTTGTGCTCAGTAAAAATTGTCTCCGGGTCGTGGCTGCTGTCATAGTGCAGCGAGAACAGCAAATTACTCTTCGCTTCCATCAAACCGGGTTTCATCGCGATCGCCTGCCGATAAGCCGCGATCGCCTCCGTCATCCGTCCTTGGTCTTTGAGCACGTTGCCCAAGTTGTTGTAGGTTTCGGCCAAGTCAGGACGTAGCACTACTGCTTGCTGGTAGTGGGTGCTGGCTTCTGCCAACTGACCTTGGCGTTTGTACATATTGCCGAGGTTGTTGTGGGCTTCAGCCGAATCGGGCTTGAGGGCTAGAGCTTTCTGGTAAGAGGCGATCGCGGCTTCCGCTTGGCCCAAGTCTTGGTAAACATTACCTAAGTTGGTATGAATGTCGGAGGCGGTAGGTTGCAGGGCTAGCGCTTGCTGGTAGTAAGTAATCGCTTGATCGAGTTGGCGACGGTTGAAGCAGGCCAGAGCCAGCTGGCAATATTGGGTTGCTGCTTGATGCCAATACTGAGTTGCCGCTTGAATCTGCCCCTGCTGTTGAGCAATCAGCCCTAACTGAGACAGAGCCTCAACTTGGTTAGGTTGCTGCTGCAAAATTTGTCGATAGATTTGCTCAGCTTCAGACCACCGCTTGGCCTGAAAATGTTGGAGTGCGATCGCCGAAGCTTCAGAAATATTCACCATACCGCCCAATGTCTTGCTCCACTGAATCTTGCCTGCAAAACTGTCTCATCTCAAGTCTGTAACTTTAACGCTACACCGACTCCAGCATTCCCTACCCAACCCCGCATCTCAAAGCTCAATCTCAAAACTCGGTCCCAGATTGCCTCACAAAAGCTGAGTTGCGCTTTCAGATAGACATTATGTTGGGAATGATCAAGAGAAATAGAGGCTAGCTGTTGTTGAGTTAAACGAATGGCTGGAGCCTTTGCCACTCGCTAAAGTGAGTTACCCCACTTTTGCTAATCCCATAGAATTTTGCCCGATCGAGGATCTTGAGCATGTCAACGCCACTGAAAACGATCTCCTTGCTTTGCCCCACGCGAGGACGACCTGATAAAGCCCTCCGCCTAGTCTTAAGTGTGCTGAAAACCGCGCACCACCCGGAAAGAGTCGAGGTTTTATTTTATGTAGATACCGATGACTCCACCAAGCTGGACTACGTGGAGCAACTGAAAGCTCATAAAACAGAACTCAACCGCTTAAAGCAGTGCTTCTTGATGGTCAACGAGCCAATTGGGGTTTCTAAAGCCTGGAATGCCTTGGCGACTGCTTCTCAAGGCGATCTTCTAGTCATGGCCGCTGATGACCAAATTTATAACGACGCAGGGTGGGATACGCGGCTCGACCAAGAAACCGCAAAATTCCCAGATGAGATTTTTTGCATGTGGTTCAACGAAGGTCATTGGGGCGAGAAGCTATGCACCTTCCCCATTGTCAGCCGCAAATGGTGTTTAACGTTGGGCTACTTCATCACAGGCATTTTTGAGTGTTTGTATGATGACCTGTGGATTATGGATATTGCCAAGCGGGTCGGGCGCTTGCACTACATTCCCGATGTGTTGACGGAGCATTTGCATTGGGGCTATGGCAAGGCCGAAATTGATTCCACTTACGAATTTAAGCAAGTAGACTCCCAGGGAAATCTTAAGCCTGCGGTGCGACGAGATATGGATTTGTTTGGCAGAACCGCCCCATATCGAGAAGCCGATGCTCGCAGAATTGCCGCAGTCATGCATGGTCCTGTGACTCTGCAACCTGGCTTGTCCCCGATTGGTCGTCCTACGATCTTCAACGATGCCAAAGGCGCGATCGCCCCTATCAGCCAACCTGCCGTTTCGCCCACTAAAACCCAAGTGGTGAACTTAACGATTACTAGTAACCAAGAAACCAAACAGTTAAAGTTGTACTTGGATGCGGAGAAATATACCCAGCAACTCATGCTGTCGCGTTTTAGCGCTGGCAAGTTGTATGAAACAGAAGTTTCTGATTTTTTGATTCAAACGCTGCGTCCCGGCGATCGCTTTATTGATATTGGGGCACATGTGGGCTATTTCTCTCTTTTAGCAGCTACTTTGGTTGGTGGTTCGGGTAGTGTGCTGGCTTTTGAAATGGAGTCGGCGAACTACAAAAAGATTTTAGAAAACATTGAATTGAATCAACTTTCGAATCTCAAGGTTTTTAATGTTGCCTTAGGAGCTGAAACAAAAGAAGCCCAATTTTTTGTCAATTTAGATAATGATGGTGGTCATGCTTTGTGGAATGTGGGAGCGCACCAATTTAATCAAAAAAGTCGGATGAGCCAAGCAACAAAGAAGGTTAGTGCTACCACACTAGACCAAGCCTTGACTGACCAAAACTCTATCCCGCCTAAGATGATCAAAATTGACACCGAAGGCGCAGAGTTGCAAGTTTTGAAGGGCAGTATAAACATCCTGAAAAGTCATCGAGTTCCTTACATTATTTCTGAAGTCAATCGTTTCGGTTTACAGCAAATGGGAACTAATGAAACTGAACTACGAGAATGGATGCGATCGCTCGGATATGACGCTTATTTAATGCAAGCCAGTTCACCCAATTTAGTTAAGCTAGAACCCAACCAATATTGCGACACCACTAAGGTATTTAACCTGTTATTTAGTCGTGTCTAACTTCAGGTTGTGAGGTAGAAATGAACGACTGTCCATTGGTCTGGATCATGATGGGGGTAGCTGGATCAGGGAAGACGGTAGTAGGGCGATTGCTATCCGAGCGCCTAGAATGTGATTTCCTCGAAGGCGATCGCCGCCATTCCCAAGCCAACATCCTCAAAATGCTGTCCCACCAACCTTTGCAAGACGCAGACCGCCGACAATGGCTCTTAGAAATCGAGGATGATATTCAACGCTCTGGCGATCGCAACCGTGAGACAGTCATTACTTGTTCTGCGCTTAAACTTTCCTACCGCAAACAGCTAGCCACTTTAGGGCGTGTCCAACTGGTTTACCTTGCGGTGACACCCGCCGAACTGGAGCGTCGCCTTGCTCAAAGGCAAAATCACTACATGCAATCGGCGATGCTGCACAGCCAAATGGCTGCCTTTGAACCCATTACTCCCGAAGAAAATGTCATAACGGTAGATGGACTTTTACCTCCGGTTGAGACGGTTAACCAATTGTTAGATCAGGCAATGCGGCGATTCCCCAGCCTCAAAAATCCTTGGTGGCAACGATGCACAGAATAATGCCTTGTATACTTAATCACCGTTGGGCTAGAGGGGTAAGCAACAATCAAATTATTGAGTACCAATCTGCGATCGCAAGCCCCGAAATTCTGAAAACTCGTTGAAGTTATAGGTGTTTCGGGGAGAGACTTGACAAGTTCATAAGTTTGTTCAGCGACCGTCATAAGCAGGTTTTAAGTAAGGTGTAGTTTAATTATAAGAGCGCAATAACTTACCTTTAGGGAGGATGAAGGATGGAAGTTTTTCTGGCTAGCTTGAAGCATCTGGAAGAAGTTTCGAGGTTGTTTGATAAATATCGCGTTTTTTATCAGCAACCTTCAGACATGGAAGCAGCTAAAAAGTTTCTTCAAGAGCGATTGCAGAAAAATGATTCCACTATCTTCTTAGCCAGTAATAGAGGGAATATGCTTGGGTTCACCCAGCTTTATCCTAGTTTCTCTTCAGTATCGATGAAACGGGTTTGGATTTTGAATGATTTGTTTGTAGACGAAGCCTACCGAGGAAAAGGAGCTGCACAGTTGCTGATGAATGTGGCAGAGGAGTTTGCACGAGAAACGGGAGCTATCCGAATTGTTTTAGCAACACAGATTTCTAATGTTGTAGCGCGATCGCTTTACGAATCACGTGGATATATCAAGGATGGAGACTTTTATCATTACGCACTACGCTTGCAACAGTAATATGACAGCTAAAATTCTAAAATATTTCGATTATTTATTTTGGTAGTTTTGCGATCGCCTCTAGAAGAGGTATGACAGATTTCGAATAAAATCGCTCCCGATGAACGCCACCTTCTTCAATAACTCGAAAATAACCTGTTATACAGTTTCGTTGCACAATATGACCATCAAGATAATGTAGATCATCCCAATCTTCTGTGTTACCAATCGCGATCGGTTGCCAAGGTTTATTTGCTTTTTCAGGACTTTGAATTTTTTGGGGATGAGCGAGAAGTTCAATAATGCCAGGGATTAACCGTGCATATCCTGTATATCCATCATGCGTACAGTTCACTTTCACGTTCTCAAAAATACCGGGATTCAAAAGTCCATTGGTTCCAATCGCAACGCATCCCTTCGCATTGAAATAGACTTGATTCAATACCAAATCCCATTTCGGGGAGTGATAGTTTAACGCATAGCACTGAGGAGTTATCTTCTGGATTTGAGAGAGTGTATTTTTTTGGGGATAAGCTGCACCTAATAGAATTACGCTATGAAGATTAGAGAAGTTAGGATGACGTTCTAATGCTTCTAGTAAGATTGCACCACCAAGACTATGACCAGATAATATAACTTCATCTTTTTCGGCTGCAATTACCTCTGCCAGTCGAGGTGCAACTTCTTCAATACGACATTCAGATTCATGGAAATTGGCAACTATCTTAGTTGGATTTCCTTCTAGGGTCTTCCACTTAAACTCTTGAATCTCCAAATTCCAATGAAGTTTCTTGGCAAACTTTCGATATTGATTGGTAATAAGTGATTCCGGCTGAAGCTCTGTAAACCCATGCACATGAATTAGCTTCATATCTGTTTCTATATGTCAAATTAGCTCACCTAGAGTGCCCACCTGAGTCATAAAGAACTTCAAATTTACAGATTGAGTCCGGTGAGGCAGCGTTGTACTTGTTTTTCCCAAGTCCAATCTTGCATGAAGCGGGCGGCGGCTTGGCCCTTGGCTTGAGCGGTTTGGTAGTCGGTGTAGACCTGTTCTAGAGCTTCCACGATTTCTTCTACATCTGATTCACCCCAACCTTCTACACCTTGAAAAATGGGAATTGATTTAGCAGGTTTTTGATGAGTGAGGGCGTAGCAGCGATCGCTTCCAATCAAATCTAAGTGGCCCGTATTGGCTGAGAGAATCGTGGGTAGCCCACAAGCCATACTTTCCATTGCGACTAAGTTGGTGCCGCCTTCGGCGCGATTGGGAAATACTGCAACATGAGCTTCGCGGATAATTTGCCCGACCATATGATTGGGAATAGGACCAACATCAATACAGGCATCGGCGGGAATCCCATTGGCAACGAGCCATTCCACTACTCGCAAGCGACCATCAGCATGAATAGCTGGCATACCTTGGACGTGACCTGATTGCTCCAGCCCCAACATGAACTGCGGCCAGAAATTGTGCCAAGCGGTAAGTAGCAAGGCATCGGGATGGCAATCGCGAAACGCCCTGAAAGCTGCAATCACGATATCCTGACCTTTGCGGTACTCCAGCTTGCCGCCGGAAAAAATCACAAAGCGATCGCGGAACAAATTGGCTTTGGGAGCAGGATGGAAAATCGCTGGGTCAATGCCTTGAGGGGCGGTGTAAACGTTCGCCAGGCCATAGCTTTGCAATACTTGGGCGTTCCAAGTCGAGCCTGCCACGATCGCATCATAGGTTTTAGCCTTGGCAATGGCTTCTGGTTTTAGGGCCGTATCTTCAAAAAACACCACGCCGAAATTGTGCTGACCGGAGACTCGTGGTAACAGTTTAGAGTCAAAATCTTTGCCCAAGGCGTAGAAGACGGGGATATCTAAGCCGACTTGTTGCTTGGGGTAGTTAGCCAGTAGATTTTGCAAATTTTGCTGTTGAGCGATCGCAGGACGCAACAGCACTTGGTGTAGCGGATTGAGCAGTTCTGAGGTGACTGAGGCGGGTGTCAGCAACATCGGGGCGAAGTGGGGATGCTGCTGCAACTGGAGCGTGAAGTTGATGCCGTAGACTCCCCATCCTGTCATTAAGCTCAGTTGCCAGCCGATACCAATGGGTCTCACTGGCTTAGTATTTGCGGTGGGAGGTGGGGGAGTGACGTTAGTAGAATCGTCGGGTGGAGTAGCTGCTGCGAATTCAGGAGAAGGCTGGGGCATGGCAGGAAGAGAATGGGTTGATGGCGATGGTGTCTCGACTAATGTTTGCAATGCCTCCTGGACACGGTTGATCACAGCGGCCCAGCCACCCGGTTGTTGCTGACGAAACAGCCGCATCGTGGGATACCAAGGGCTATCTTCGCGCTCTAGCAGCCAACGCCAATCGGGGGCAAAGGTGAGCAGCACCCACACAGGTTTGCCCATTGCGCCTGCCAGGTGAGCCACAGAAGTATCCACAGTAATCACCAAATCGAGTTGGGCGATCGCGGCGGCTGTATCAGCAAAGTCTTGCAACTGCGAATTTAAATTCTCTACGGTTGCGCCGTCGCTGGTGAGTTGGGCGAGTTCGGCAACTGAGGCATCTTTCTGCAAGCTGTAGAAGCTGACTCCTGGTATCGTCAGCAACGGTTGAAAATAGTGCGGTGAGCAAGAGCGATGATGGTTGTTTTGATTCGTTCGGCTGCCCGACCAAACTAAGCCCACTTTGAGATGGCCAGTCGGTGCGCTGAGTTTTACGGCGGATTGTGTCGGAGGGAAAATGTAGGGAACTGAGGCAGGGATGGTGTCTACCGTGGTACCAAACAAGCGCGGCAAGCTCAGCAGTGGCGTGTGCAGATCAAAGGCGGGTAGGGGAGTTTCTTGGGCCACAAGTTGATCGATGCCAGTTACTCCAGATAAAAGCCGCAGCAGTGGGGCTTGGCATTCCACAATCACCCGTCCGCCGCGCTCAGCGACTAGAGCCGCATAGCGAATGAATTGAATCGTATCGCCAAAGCCTTGCTCAGCATGGAGCAAAATAGTTTGCCCTTGCAAGTTTGAGCCATCCCATAGTGGCTGAGCAAAAGGACGAGGCCGTCGGTGGGGTCGTCGCCAGCGCCATTCGTACTCGACAAATCCCTGCTGGAAATCTCCGCCGATCAGCCAAGCCAAAGCGCGATTCCAATGAGTCTCAATATCGTCAGGATTGCTAGCTAGAGCCTGGTTGTAGGCTGCGATCGCCTGAGCGACTTGACCTTGCTGACGATAAATTAAACCCAGACTGGCATAAGCGTTCGTGAAGTTGCGGTTGAACGCTAAAGCTTTTTGGCAATGGACGATCGCCTCAGCAAACTGGCCTTGTTCCCGCAGCGTGGCGCTGAGGTTGGCATGGGCTTCGGCAAAGTTGGGCGCGATCGCCAACGCCCGCTTGTAGTAGGCTATCGCTTGGTCAAATTGGCGTTTTTGGTGCGCGATCACTCCTAGCAAATGTAAAGCATCTAGGTGGTTGGGGTCTTGCCGCAACACCTGAAAGTAAATGGTGCTGGCTGCCTCTAGTTGATTAGTTTGGTGCCTTTGGAGGGCAGTAGCGATCGCCGCCTCCAAATCACTCAAAGGTGTAGGCAGGCAACTGGCTAATAATTTTTGCAGTGCTTGACTGACTCGCTCAATGACTTCAGGCCAATTTCCCGCAGTGGTTTGCCGAAATAGCCGCATTGTCGGGTACCAAGGGCTGTCTTCGCGGTCAGTGAGCCAGCGCCAGTCGGGGGAGGTGTCGAGCAGCAACCAAACTGGCTTGCCTAAGGCTCCCGCTAAATGAGCCACGGAGGTATCAATGGCAATCACCAAGTCAAGTTGGGCGATCGCGGCGGCTGTATCGCCAAAATCTTGTAACTGGGGGCTTAAATCTTGAATTGCGGTGGAGGGTAATTGCGCTAAATCAGCAATTTGCGGGCCTTTTTGCAAACTATAGAACGCGACTCCAGGCAGCTCTAGCAGAGGCAAAAACTGCTGGAGGGGGCAAGAGCGCTGATTGTTGTGCGGATGGCTAGGATTGCCTGACCAAACCAACCCAACTTTGAGTTGAGTGGCGGGTGGGGCGACTAAAGTCAGGCTGGAGGTTGGAGGCTGCAAGTAGGGCACCTGGGCAGGAATGTTTTCCAGGCTGGTGTCTAAAATTCGCGGCAAGCTTAATAGTGGCGCATGGACATCAAACTTGGGGATGGCCTGACCCTCGACGATAAATTGCTGAATCTGGGGGAGGGGCTGAATCAGCGTGGATAACGCTTGCTGACAAGCCACAAGGATACGGCCTCCCTTCTGCGCCATTAGGTGGATGTAGCGAATGAATTGAATTGTGTCGCCAAACCCCTGCTCTGTATGAATCAGCAGGGTTTTTCCTGACAAGTCAGAGCCATCCCAAATTGGTTGTTTGAATGGTTGCGGCTTCATATCTAGTCGTCGCCACCGCCACTCATATTCCTCAAAACCTCGCCTCAAGTCACCGAGCCGTAATAGCGCGATCGCTCTGCTAAAGCGGGCATCGACATTCTCAGGATTAACAGCCAGCGCTTGGTTGTAGCAAGCCATTGCCTCGACATAGCGACCTTGGGCCTCCCAGATTGTGCCCAAGTTGTTGTAGGTCATGGCGTAGCTGGGATTCAGCGCGATCGCTTGTCGGTAATGCGCGATCGCGGCATCAACTTGGCCTTGTTCTTTCAGCGCGGCCCCTAAATTGTGGTGCAACTCGGCGGCTCCAGGATTGAGAGCGATCGCTTGTTGGTAATGAAAAATTGCTGCCTCAATTTGCCCGGTTTGGCTGAGCGCTACGCCCAAGTTACTATGCGCTTCCGGAAAGTTGGGTTTGAGGGCTAAAGCTTTTTGGTAGTAGGCGATCGCGTCAGAGTTGCGTTTCTCAGTGGCTGCCAACGCTCCTCGCAACTGCCAAACCTCGGCTTGGTTGGGTTGTGCTTGCAAAATTTTCTGATAAATTTGCTCGGCTTCCGCCAAACGACCTGATTGATAGTGTTGGATAGCAGTTTTTAGGAGTGCTGCCCAATCTTGCTCGGGTAGAGCATTGGCTGACCTCTCCCCGCCTGCGGCACCCCTCTCCTGTAGGAGAGGGGCTGGGAATGAGGTTTGGCTCTTGTCTAGTAAATATTTCTGCGGCTGAGCGATCGCCTCCCGCAGTGCTGCCACTACTCGCGCCAACACACCTGCCCAATCACCAAATTGAGCTTGCCGAAACAACCGCATGGTGGGATACCAAGGCGTGTCTTCCCGCTCTAGCATCCAGCGCCAATCGGGAGCAAATGAAAGCAATACCCAGACAGGTTTACCTAAAGCTCCAGCCAAATGAGCAACTGCCGTGTCTACCGTGATGACTAAATCCAGTTGGGTGATCGCGGCGGCTGTATCACCAAAATCTTGTAACTGGGGGCTTAAATCTTGGAGGCGATCGCCCAGTGCACCCAGTTGAGCCAGTTCTTCTGGTTGGGCTGCTTTTTGCAAGCTGTAAAGCGTTACGCCAGGGATATTGAGCAAAGGGCGGAAGTCACCCGCTGTACAAGAGCGATTGCGGTTATTGCGATTTTCTGGATTGCCCGACCAGACGAACCCTACTTTTAACTGGGTGTTCGGAGGGGTGACCAAGGTGATCGAGCTAGAGCTAGGAACCTGAAGATAGGGCACTTGAGCAGGAACAGTTTCTAGAGTGGTGCCGTGGAGCCAAGGTAAGCTCATCAGCGGTCTCTGCACATCGAAGGCGGGTAAGGCTTCACCTTGAGCGACAACGGCTTGCACTCCGGGCACCGTTCGGACTAAGCGAACTATGGGAGCTTGGCACTCTACCACCACTTGCCCGCCTCGCTCTGCCACCCAGGAGGCGTAGCGAATAAATTGCATGGTGTCGCCAAACCCCTGCTCGGCATATAGCAGAATCCGCCGTCCCGCTAGGTTTGAGCCATCCCAGAGAGGTTGGGGAAATGGGCGGAGTTGTTTGCCTTCCCGTCGCCAGCGCCATTCATATTCAGCAAAGCCTTGGCCTAAATCTCCACCCAGCAACAAAGCCAGAGACCGATTCCAATGAGGCGAGACAAATTCTGGCTTCAGCACGATTGACTGGTCATAAGCCGCGATCGCCTCAGCTACTTTGCCTTGATGCCGCAGGGCATGGCCTAAGTTGTTGTAGGCTTCTGGGTAGCGGGGATTTAGAGCGATCGCTTGCTGGTAGCTAGCCACAGCCGCCGCATATTCACCATTGGCAACCAAAGCCAATCCTAGATTGTTGTAAGCATCAGCAACCTCAGGCTTGAGGGCGATCGCTTGGCGGTAGTGCGCGATCGACTCCTCAATGTAACCAGCTTGGTAAGCAATTAGCCCTAGGCCATGCAAGGCAGGGAAATAATTAGCCTCTTGCTGCAAAATTAAGCGGTAAAGCTGCTCGGCTTGATGCAACTGCCCAGCTTCGTGATGCTGAACGGCGCTAACAAACGCTTCACGGATGGTTGCCATGTGGCTAAATCCTAATACGGTTCAGGGCGTTGGGGGAACAGGCGATGGAGTGGGAGGTGTGGGAGCGGCTACGGGACGCACCACTGGGGCAGTGGGTGCTTTAGCTTCAAACACAGCTGCTAGAGCTTGGTCAAACGTTTCTGCCATGACGATACGGTTTTCGTAAGCCACAATGACTCGGACTAAAGTAGGCAAGCTGTTTTGCTCAGCTTCCAGATATAGAGGCTCAACATACAACAATGACTGTTCGATCGGAATCACTAACAGATTGCCCTGAATCGCCCGTGAACCTTGCCGATTCCATAAGGAAATTTGCTGAGAAATAATCGGGTCTTGGTTAATCCGCGCTTCAATTTGCTCTGGCCCGTAGACCAATTGCTGTTTAGGAAACTCGTAGAGTAACAGCTTGCCATAGTTTTCTCCGTCCGATCGCGCTGCCAACCAAGCAATCAAATTATTGCGCTGTCGCGGCGTAAAGGGCAGCAACAAAATGAATTCTTCTGTGTCGCTCCCAGGCAGGCTAGTAATCAGGTAATAGGGTTCCACTAACTGCGGTTTACTGCCATATATTTCCACCGGAACCTGCCATTGGTCTTCCCGGTTATAAAATACCTGCGGATCGGTCATGTGATAGGTCAACAGCCGCTCTGATTGCACATTGAAAAAATCGACCGGATAGCGGACGTGGCTGCGAAGGGCGGCGGGCATATCACTGATCGGTTTGAATAATCCTGGAAAGATTCTGGCCCAAGTTTGAATAATCGGATCTGTGAGATCAGCGACATAAAAATCAACCGAGCCATTGTAAGCATCGACCACCACCTTGACCGAGTTGCGAATGTAGTTAAACGGATGGTTGCCAGGGTCTGAGTAAGGATAGCGATCGCTCGTCGTATAGGCATCGACCATCCAATAAAGATAATTTTGGTCGGCTGAATCATTGCCAGCAGTAGCATCTGGGTTGGTGTCAGCCGTAATCAAATAAGGCTCACTGTCATAACGCAGAAAAGGAGCGATCGCCCGAATCCGCTGGTTAATGTTGCGACGGAACAGCACCTTGGTTTGGGGCGTAAAGTTGCGAGTTAAGACCATCTGCCAATCATTTAAGTACTTGGCAAATAGCAACCGTCGCCATTGAGAATTCAGGAAGACACCACCGCGCCCCCCGTAGGTGTTGTAAACGTTGTCGTTTCCACTGGGATAGTCCAACTCCTTGACTCGCGTCCCAGTCATGACATAGGTATTAGCAATCTCCCCGTAGTAGAGCCGAGGTTGGCCAATAGGAATACTGGCTCTAATTCCAGCGCTGGAGGTCGTCAAAGAGCTAGCATTATCATCGGCTGGGTTGACCCCAATATCTTTAACAAAATAATCTGGCAGACCCCCTGGCCCCACCCGATTCACTGGGCTAAGCGTAAATCCATAGCCGTGCGTATAGACCAAGTGCTCGTTCACCCAAGTTTTAGCTTGTTGCGGCACCGCACTGTAATCTAACTCCCGCGCCGAAATGAGAACCTGTTGCTTTTCGGTAGTGAGGGGTGATCGCTGAATGCGTTCCTGCAGGGTGGAGTTAGGAGTGAGGAGAGAAGAAGCAATATCATCCCTTCCTTCGGAACGCTTCGCGAACGTTCTTCCGCCTTCATCCTTCAAAAGCGTGTAGCGATCGACATCCGCATCTGGAAACCGATAATACAACCGGATTTGTTGTAACTGCCGATTGGTTTGTAGGAGCGGGCGCGTGTCCCAAAGCCGAATGTTGCGGAGGGTGAGTTGGTTGTTTTGCAGGTCAGTGCGGGTCAGTTCTCCAGTGGGGGAAAAGGTTTGAGCATCAATGGCTTGCAGGTCAAAAGCTTGACGGGTTAGGGCAATGCTGCGCTCAATATAGGGACGTTCCCGTGCTAGCTCGTTAGGCTGTACGGCAAAACGATGCACTGCCTCTGGGAAGGCGATGCCCGCGATCGCCACAACCGCGACGTACAAACCCAACCCATACAGCCAAGGAGCGGGTTGGCTAGCTCGCTTCGAGCCGACAATCGTTCGCCAAAGCAGAAAAACCGCGATCGCTAAGGCCAAAAAGCTCAAGCCAGTGTTAATCGGCAACTGTACCGTTACATCCGTGTAGCTAGCGCCATAGACCACGCCTCTAGAGGAGTACAGCAACTCGTAACGACTGAGCCAGTGACTAAAAGCGATCGCGAGCATCAGGCTAGTGCTCAAGCCCTGTAAGTGGCGAACTTGCGGAGCCGAGAATCCTGGAAAGTTGCCCTCACTCAAGCTTTCTCCTGATAGGAGATACCACAGCGTTACTGACACTAAGGCATACAGCGTTAAGCCTGTCAGCCAAAAGGCTAGGAGTTGCTGGACTGGCAGAGTGAAGACATAAAAACTAATATCGCGACCAAAAAGCGGATCAGTACTGTTAAATGACGTGGGATAGAAGTACTGCAAAACCTGTGCCCAGTGGCCATCCAGTGTGAGCCCAAACCCCACTGCTAAAACCACCGCGATCGCTCGCAACCAAAACCGAGGGGCAATTGTTAGCCCCAGCACAAGCCCACCCAACACTGCCGCCTGCGACAGGTGAGTCGGCAATTGCACCAAGATTTGCCATATGATTTCTGGTTCTAAGCGCTGGGGGGACGGCAGTGATGCGTTGGAAAAGCTAGAAAAAGCCTTGCCCAGCCAGCTAGGAGGATGCCAATAGCGTCCTGCCACCTGAGCGTAGTAAAGCAACATCACGCCCACTAACAGGTTTAACCCCACTGCCAACGGCAGCAACTTAGTCACCCCTAAGCCGCGAGGCCGAGCCACCCGATTCCCCAACAAAATTTCCTTGGGGCTTAGATCTTGCTCTTGCGGCTTCTGGTACTGCAAGCGTTGGGCGATCGCAAAATTACCAAACCAAAACCCAATCGTTACCAAGCAGGCGATCGTCCAGAGACAGGCTTTAGTCCAGACCCGCAGCAAAAACGCGGGTGAATAGCCCAATTCCTGAAACCAAAGCACCTCTCCCCCTAAACGAGCTAGCAAATCAAATGCCAACCACAATCCAACCAGGAAGACAACAACCTGAGAAACTGTGCGGAACCAGTTCTTACACATCAGCCTTCACCCCAAAAAAATAACCCCACTTCTGGAGGGGATCTGAGGGACGCAGCCGTCCCTCAGCGGGGTTTGGGGGCGAGTGCCCCCAAGGTTCGGATGCTAAATTGCCTCACCCGATCGCGCTTCTGGATTGAGGTTAAACAGCATCTCCAGCGACTGCATCGCTCGCCGCCGCGCCTCAATATCCTGCTGCGCCCGGAGTTGCACCATCGGGTCATGTAAAATCTTGTTTACAATCCCTCTAGTCAACGCCTCAATAATTTCCTGGTGCTTCTCGGCAAACTCAGAACCCAAACGTGACAAGGCCTTTTCCAGTTCTTGCTCGCGAATGGTTTCAATTTTTTCCCGCAAGCAGCTAATGGTCGTGACAGTTTCTAGCGATCGCCACCAAACATCAAAGGCATCTAGCTCATCTTCTAGCAGGGCTTCCGCCTCCATTGCCATCTGCCGACGGCTTTCTTGGTTTTGCGCCACTACGGCTTTCAAGTCATCGACGTTGAATACCTGAACACATTCCAAGTCGTTGACATCGGCATCGACGTTCCGGGGCACGGAAATGTCGATCAGCATCAGCGGTTGAGCTGGTTCCAAGCAGTTTTCTAGCTTGGCGCGATCCAAAATCGGTTGAGTTGAAGCGGTGCTGGTAAACACCAAATCCGAACAGGTCAGCACTTCCGACAGCTCAGACAGCAAGCAGAGCTTGAGTTGTGCCTCTGTAAATTGGCTGGCTAGTTCCTCGGCCCGCTCCAAAGAACGATTGAGAATACAAATTTGCACCGCTCCCTTGGAAATCAAGTGCTGCACTAGCAGGCGCGCCATCTTGCCTGCCCCAATAATGGCAACTCGACAAGCGGCCAAATTTGGCACCTTAATTTGAGCCAGTTCCACCGCAGCTGAACTAATTGAAACAGCCCCCGTACCAATGCTGGTTTCTGTGCGAACCCGCTTTCCTGCCGAAATCGCTTGCTTGAAAAGTTGATTGAGAATGCGGCCTACGCCTTTATATTGCTGACCCAGTTTGTGAGTGTGCTTCACCTGCGCCAAAATTTGCCCTTCGCCCAGCACCAAGCTATCCAGACCCGCAGCCACCCGCATCAAGTGCATGACTGCATCTTGGTGTAACAGCACAAATAGGTGAGGTCGTAGCGCCGGAATGGGTAACTTGCTGTGCTCAGATAAGAATTGTGTCACTTCCCGCACGCCGTGCTCAGATTCGGTAGTGACAATGTAAATTTCGAGGCGATTACAGGTACTGAGGATGGCAGCTTCCTCAATGTGGCTGTAGCTCTGCAAGTGAGCGATCGCCGCTTCATGCTGATGTTCTGGAATACTAAGCTTTTCGCGCACTTCAACGGGGGCTGTCTTGTGGCTCAGGCCCACAACGGCAATATTCATCTTCCCTCCCTAAGAGTTGTCGTCTTTCAAGCCAGACGGAGCGATTGATGTAAAAAACGTTTTTGATAACCAGCAGGCGTCTAGCAGTCTCAATCAATGGATCTTTAGAAATCTAAATTAAAACTAAAGGAGTACCCAAAACAGGCAAGTTAGGAAAAGTTCATCTAGCTGGAGACCCAAAGTGATAGGCATGAAAAAGCGATCTACGTCAGCGATCGCTTCTACCTTTAGTGTGGCACTTCTCTGGGGTTAATGCTGTTTCAGGCTTAAAGTTCAGCAGGGGCATAGCATTGCCATACCCCTGTCTGAAATCCTGCCGTTAGCAATTGAGAAACTGCAAATTAACGCAATTGCAGGGATTTGCTTTGTCCATCAAGCAGGTGAATGGTATCTACAAAGCGAGCCGTTTTGGACTGGTTGGAAATGACCAGAGATTGAGTCCGAGCGCCACCGCTAAAGAAGCGCACGCCTTCCATCAAAGTGCCAGGGGTGATACCGCAAGCGGCGAACAGGACGGTTTCACCAGACGCTAGCTCATCGTCGTTGTAGATGCGATCGGGGTCGTCCACGCCCATTTCTTTCAAACGAGCGATGTTGGCTTCCCGGTTCCAGTTACTGCTTTCGGGAGTGTTGACATCTGCGGGATCGTAGATTAGTTGGCCTTGGAAGTGGCCACCCAAGCAACGCATTGCAGCAGCGGAGATCACACCTTCAGGAGCGGCGCCAACGCCCATCAGAGCGTGGATGTTGGTGCCAGCGAAAGCACAACAAATGGCGGCAGACACGTCACCGTCGCTGATCAGGCGAACTCTAGCTCCAGCTTGGCGGATTTCTTGGATCAATTCCTTGTGACGAGGACGATCCATGACGACAACCACTAGTTCTTCCACAGAGCGGTTTAAGCACTCGGATAGAATCTTGAGGTTTTCGGTCGCAGACTTGCGAATATCCACTTTGCCCTTGGCTGCCGCCGGAGCTGCCAACTTCTTCATGTAGAAGTCGGGCGCTGCGAACAAACCACCTTTTTCAGAAATAGCCAGCACGGCCATAGAGCCGTTTTGACCATAGGCGACGAGGTTGGTGCCTTCGCACGGGTCAACCGCAATGTCAATTTCGAGCAGCTCGTCTGGGTTGCAGTATTCTTTAGCATCCTCGCGGGTGCAAATTCCCACTTCTTCCCCGATGTAGAGCATGGGGGCGTCATCGCGCTCCCCTTCCCCGATCACGATACGGCCTCGCATGTAAATTTTGTTCATCCGTTCCCGCATTGCTTCTACAGCAACTTGGTCAGCGATGTTCTTTTCGCCCTTGCCCATCCAGCGAGCAGAGGCGATCGCAGCCTGCTCTACTACTTCAATAATCTCAAGACCGAGCGTGTTTTCCACGAGGTGTTTCCTCCAAACGGCTGATTTTGCGTCGTTTTAACTGGCAATTTCAGTTCTCAATCCTACCAAAGTGCGGGTATACCCTTGACAGAAAGATTTTGGGTTGAGCAGCAAGAGTGGCAGTTTGGGTGTGTCAGAACTTAAGGAATTCGTCACAAATTGCTCCCAGAAACCCAGATTGAGCAAGGCTACAGTGGAGACAGGCGCTTGGCTCCAAGCGTGATTCAGCTGTTTTTGAGGCGGTGGGCTAGAGCTGGCTTTATCTCTATCTGGCGATCGCTGGGAAGTTTTTTAAGTTCGGAGCATCACGATGAATCAAATGGCTTGGTTCCTGGTGGCTTGGGTCGGTGGCAGTTTGGCGATTTTGGGTAGTTTGATGACGCTGGGGAGTCTGTTGTTGTGGCTGGTGCCTTGGTCTGGGAGTAAGCCGCAAAGAATGGATGGAGAGCGATCGCCAGGGATACCAGACTGGCAGAATCGTGTGAAATTAACGGCGGTTTCTCTGGGGCTGGCGATCGCGGGTTTTAGTCTTTTAGTAGTTTTTCCGCTCCCGCTGCATTGAGGTTGGAGCGATGGATTGGTTCTATTTGGCTGAGGGTGCGAATAGTATGCTTAAGATAGCAGTGCAATTCTGAGAAAACATGCTCGAATTTCTCAATCGGTTTTTTGGTCGTCACCCTGAGCAGGTGAAGGCTCATGTGGAGATTTATACTTGGCAAACTTGTCCTTACTGCATTCGGGCGAAGGTGCTGTTGCAGTGGAAAGGGGTGAAGTTTACTGAGTACAAGATTGATGGCGATGGAGCGGCTAGGGTCAAGATGGGGGAGCGGGCGAATGGTCGCCGGACGGTGCCGCAGATTTTTATCAATAATGAGCATGTGGGCGGCTGTGATGATCTGTATGCCTTGGATCGTCAGGGACAACTAGACTCGCTTTTGATGCAGTCTGCTGTTGAAGTTTGATAGCTTAAATCCGAGCTTGGGGGCACTCGCCCCCAAACCCCCGCTGAGGGACGGTTGCGTCCCCCAGACCCCCTCCAAACGAGTTGATCTTTAGGCGTTTCGAGCCTTTTGTTTTTATTGCCTCAATCTCCTAGCTTCTGACTTTTGACTTCCTTCCCTTTCATCCTTCATCCTTGCAACTCCCCCCTCCTGTTCTTTCTCACCCCAAATACCTAGTGCACCATCGCTGGATGGCTCGATCGCTGGAGCTGGCTGAAGCTGCGGGGGCTGCGGGAGAAATTCCTGTGGGGGCGGTGATTGTAGGGCCAAAGGGGGAGGCGATCGCTGAAGGAGAAAATCGGCGGGAGCGCGATCGCGACCCAACGGCTCATGCGGAGGTTTTGGCTTTGCGGGCGGCGGGGCAGGTGTTACAAAATTGGCGTTTGAATGAATGCACGCTTTATGTGACGCTTGAGCCTTGCCCGATGTGTGCGGGGGCGATTGTGCAGGCGCGGTTAGGGTTGTTGGTGTACGGGGCGGACGACCCGAAAACTGGTGCGGTGCGAACGGTAATGAATTTACCAGATAGTGCTTGTTCGTTTCACCCACTGAAGGTTTTAGGTGGGATTCTGGAAACGCCTTGTAGGACGCAGTTACAGGATTGGTTTGCTGAACGGCGGCGATCGCGGCACTCACCTAACTCGGCTTCTACCTCATGACAGCGACGGAAGTGTCCTTGTGGCAGAAGACAACTCAAATAAAAGCCTTTACGTTAGGTTCAAGCAGGCATTATCCGGCTTGATTCTTGCGTTTATTGTCTCCCGCTGTCACTATGATCTCGTTCGACTCCATGATTTCGCTTAACTCTTTTGGCCGTGACTCTAGCGATACTCCTCCAGCACCAAAACAGGACATGGAGATAACCACTCACGCAAGTTCCTCTCCACCCAAGAAACCTGCAACGGGTATTTCTCGCTTTTCTCCGTGGCTCATGCCTTTGGTCTATCCGCTGGGTCGTCATGTGGTTTTGCCTGCTTACTTTGGGCGGATTGAGGTCAGCGGTCAGGAGAATTTGCCGACGGATGGGCCAGTGATTCTAGCGCCGACTCATCGTTCGCGTTGGGATGCGTTGCTAGTGCCTTATGCAGCAGGTCGGGACATCACGGGGCACGATTTAAGATTCATGGTGTCGGCGGATGAGGTAAAGGGACTGCAAGGGTGGTTTATCCGGCGCTTAGGCGGGTTTCCGATTGACCCAAAGCGTCCGGCGATCGCGAGTCTACGGCATGGGGTGGAGTTGCTAGAAAATCGCGAATCTTTGGTGATTTTTCCGGAGGGTGGGATTTTTCGCGATCGCCAGGTGCATTCTCTAAAGCCTGGATTGGCCCGCTTAGCTCTACAGGCGGAAGCAAATCAACCGGGGCTTGGAGTCAAAATCGTACCAATTAGTTTGCACTACAGCCAGGCTGTGCCCGGATGGCGTTCTCAGGTGGCAATTCGCATTGGCGAACCGCTAAAAGCTGCCAATTATGATTTAGAACAACCTAAAGTGAGTGCTAAGCGCTTGACAGCTGACCTAGAGTTATCGTTGCAAGAGCTCACCAGCAATTTGTTGGCGGCTCATCCTTGGCCCGCGATCGCGCCAGCGGAATCAAATACCGAGGGTTAATTGCCAGTTTTTGAGTGTGCCTGTATCCATTGCGGCGCGATCGATAACCCACAGTTGCCAGCGTCCGGCGGCAGACTGATTCAGCAATTTACGCAGTAGGGGTGAATTTTGCAGAGAATAGCTGGCTTGCAACTGCGTCCGGCGACCCAGCGTGCGGCCTTGCAACAACACTGTTTGGCCTTTAGGTGCAATCACGCTAATTTCCAGATCACCCAAGAAACTGTGCTCTAGATTGACGGTGACTTGAATATCCCGCACTAAGCTGGGGTCGTTGATTTGAATTGCGCTTTTGATGCCATTGAAATCGTTATCCGGGATTGCCACGCTGCTATCGTTGCGCCCTTGAACTTGCTGAGAGCTACTTAGAGGTGCAGCCATTTGCCGCTGAGCTGCTTGAACTGCTTTAAACGCATTCACTTTACCAAAACCGAACCATTCCGAACGGCCATTTGCTTCGTAGGTGCCTTTGCGAAACCCAAATTGCGGCTCGGGGTCAGGGTCAACAATTTTGTCTGCGGTTTGTTGCAAAATCTGACGCACTTCTTGAGCCGTTAAGTCGGGATTAGCCGAGAGAACTAAAGCTGCTACGCCTGCCACGGTGGGGCAAGCGCTGGAAGTACCACCAAAATCTCCGGTAAAGTCTCCGGGGTCATAGCCTGCGGCTCCGAGTTGATCAGCTGTGAAAACGCTTTGTCCTGGTAGAAACACCCGAACTTCTGGAGGTGTGCTGACAAACCCGGTTTCTTGCAACCACATTCCGGGCGGAGCGTTATTGCTCGGTGCACAAACTGAGATATTGGTGCCCCAGTTACTATAGGCAGCTTTCTTATTCAAGCTGGTAGAGGCTGAAACCGCTATCACATCGGGATGAACGGCAAATCCAGTCAGCCAAGTCGTGGGTCCGCGTAGCACGTTGTTGGGCCAGCCTTGTTCGTTGATCGCGCCATTGACCGGACGATTGGCGTTGCCAGAAGCAAAGACAATTACACAACCTTTGCCATTGCGGCCATCTTTAGCAGCTCTAGTGAGGGCAGCGCTCTGCCGCAGGGACAACGGAAAGTAAACAGCACTTGGCCCCCAGCTGCAAGAAATTACCGCTGCACCATTGACTACAGCCCAGTCAAAGATTTGTTCGATCGTTTCATCGTCTAAAAAGCCTGTGGTGCGGATGGGCATTAAGGCGCATCCAGGAGCCACCCCCACAATGCCACTACCCGTTTCCTCTGCTACAGCTACGCCTGCACAAGCAGTGCCGTGGCTAGCTTCTGTATCGTCCGGGAGCGGTAGAAAGTCTTGGTCTCTCAAATCTCTAGGGGCTACAATCTTGCCTTGACCCTGAAAGTCAGGATGGTCTAGATCAAAGGAATCATCTACTACTGCCACCACAATCGAACGGCTCCCTCTAGTGATGTCCCAAGCCTTTTCAGCCGAAATATGGGAACCTGCGGCCAAGTCAGGGCCGCCATTGTGGTTGAGGTACCACTGTTTTGGATATAGGGGGTCGCTGGGGCGGTAGTGCGCTTGGGTTCTGACGACAATATTTGGTTCAGCCATCAATACCTCCGATCGCCGAGTTAGCTGATTGGCGATCTTGACTGGATTGGCTGCGGCTTTAGCGGTGACTTGAAACACAAACGTATTGGGGATTCCCACAACAGGCTGCACTTCTTGCAAACCTAGTTCTGTGGCGACCGCGTTCCTAGTTGCTAGATCAACCTGAGCCGCAAATTGAATTGTGAGTTTATCTGTCAGGTAAATCAGCGAACCAGGGTTATTTTTGACTCGATACACATGACTGGCAAAGTCCACGCCACTGCTCGATCGCACCGTTTGCATCACCTGGTCCCGCTGGGATGGGTCAACAATAAATTCGGCTGACTGAGCAGGAGGCACGTTCCGATGTAGCTCGGCGGGAATTTGCTGCGCTAAGTGCTGCACCGCCTCTGGCGACGAGGGATGAACCGTGAAGCGATCGCTCACCTTCTCTAGCAGCAACTCTTCGCCCCCGCGCTGCAAAATAATCCCTGTACTACTCTCAGGCACTCCCGAACCTGGAGTTGAGTTAGAAGCACTGGGTAGGTTTGCATCATGGGTCATAAGACTGGCTCCTTGAGCTGCACTTGCTAACCAAAATTAGGGCACAGATTCAGCCATATCTCCTTACTTCAAAGGGGTGATTTCATCTTTCCCCAAAACCGTACCTCTGCTGGGCTAGGGAACTCAAGCCCAAAAATCCTAGTCTCCTTTACTCAAACTTGAGAGTATTTTTTCCAATCCACTGGGTGCCAAATTAATGCTAACTCCAGCAATTGCGAGTCAGTAAAAGTTAGGTGCGTACTCATGCGTACTCAACAGTGGTACTTCTGCTGAGCTGTACTGAAACCTTTACAGGCGCTCATTTAGCTTGGCAGAGGCTTTGGTAGTTACTTAAACCTACCGAGGACCGCCAATGGTAAGATACCCGAAGTTTGAATCTGTCCTGTTTGTTGCAAATTCGCAAAGTTACTCCATGATCTCCTCTGGCTCTGTTCGCTTCCTTCGCTTGACAGGCTTAGTTTCTCTGCAACTTGCCGTAGCTTTCACGCTGCTACGTCCGCTGGCTGCTCAGGCTCAGGTTCCTTCTCTCCCCCCGTCGGGTGGCCAGGCTCAACCGCTTGACCCCAATGACCCCAATAACATACGTCCCTTAAGCCAATCTTCTGGCGTGCTGAGCCTTCCCGGTGGCCAGCGTTTAATGGATGAAGCTAGTAATGCTGTTTCAGCTCAAAACTATTCTCTGGCGACTCAGAAACTGCAAGAAGCGCGCCAAGTTTACAACCAGCTTTCCAATTTCTATCAAGACTTAGCTTCGAGCTTCTCTGGTATTGACAACCGTGTAGCTGATAGCCAACGTCGTAAAGCTCTAGATGCAGCTCAGCTTAGGGATCAAGCTACTTACCAATTGGCTTTAGTGCATCGCGCTCAAAATCAACCTGAATTGGCAGTGCCTCTCCTGGTACAGATCATTCGCAGTCAACAGCCAACTCGTGACTTAGGCAAAAAAGCTTACCAGCAACTGTTTGAACTTGGGTTTGTGGATGCCCAGTTCCCGCGTGCTGGAGGCGAGCAACAGTCTTCTACGCCTGCGGCTCCTCGTTAACGACAGCGATTCGATTCCTGAAGAATTTCTAACTCAGCGGACTGACAAACTGAGGCTTTCCTAAATCAATCTAGCTCAGCATCTACCACATGCTTGGCACCTAACTAGCCAGGGTTGCTCTAACTTGCTTAATGGTCAAGTATCCAGCTAAAGCTAGACTAGATCAGTCTGAGAACATGCAGAGGAGTATGAATGATTAGCCGAGATCAAGTTGAAACGATGATCAGAGCAGCCTTGCCCGACGCGCAGGTTCAAATTCAAGACCTGACAGGTGGTGGTGACCATTACCAGGCCACGATCATTTCATCTCAGTTTGAAGGAAAAGGCTTGGTGCAGCAGCATCAGTTAGTCTACAGCGCTCTCCGGGAGGCAATGTCTACGGAAGCCATTCACGCGTTGTCTCTGAAAACATTCACCCCTCAAACTTGGGCTACTTCGGGTCAATCTCTTTGACTAGTGGCTCAAGAACGTTTTAGCAAACTTGCTACAGCCAGCTCGCCAATGCATCTCTAATAACTCTGGTTAGGGTTGGCAGTCGTCCTAGAAAACCAACCAGTACACTAGTTATAGAGGACATCGCAAAGATTGTTTAGGAACAGCTATGACTCCAGAATTGCAAGAACAGATCGGCGCTTTGCTCAAACAGCACAAAATTGTGGTGTTTATGAAGGGCTCAAAGCTAATGCCTCAATGTGGTTTCTCTAACAACGTAGTTCAGATTCTGAACTCGATGGGCGTACCCTATGAAACCGTTGATATTTTAGAAAATCACGAAGTTCGTCAAGGCATTAAGGAATACTCTAACTGGCCCACAATTCCTCAGGTCTATATCAACGGGGAGTTTGTTGGTGGCTCGGATATTTTGATTGAACTTTACCAAAAAGGCGAACTTCAGCAGATGGTAGAAGTCGCTCTGGCTTCCTAAAACTTTCGTGATTGAATCAGCTACTCACTGAGGTTGAGACAAAATATTTGTAGGGCAGGTTAAAAGCTGCCCTTTTTTGTGCAATCTTTTCACTCAATTAAAATTAAATTTGTCCTTCTATAGACCTACTTTCCCTACAGCTCGACCAAACCCACCATCTAGTTACGGACTAATGGTTTAGAACTTGGTTTAGCACTAACAGTTTAGTAGTAGTCTGTCTGAGACTCTAGGCTTTCAAAGTTAGAGGAGTCGTAGAGATAACGAGTAATTTCTTCTTCTAGACGATGAATTTGATAGGGTTCGATTGTATTTGCGTGTCGAAGCGCTGCTAAATAGCCATCTACATAAAGGCGCAAGTCATCGAAACGATACCCCCGATTCCAAAGTTCGCCTAGAGCATCAGAGAGTTTTTGATAGTAGCGGATAGTCAGAGTGTCTTGAAGCATAATCTTTAGGTTAGGTCCTTAGTTGGCGGGAATAGTATGGACGTTTATTTAGACCGATTTGGCTAGGGCGATCGCGGGGCTTTCGCTTGGGAGTTGGCCTAATTGACTCAGTACTACAAGCGCTGTTGGTAATGCTTCACCACCTTCAACGGGTAAACCCTAGTGAGTGTTAAGAATTCTATGAGTGGAAGTGAGCTGAGCAGCTAGGGATGTTGATACTCTTATTCTACCCTTAACCTGTAGATGTCCTATGGGCCAGAAGTCATAGCCTCAGGGACAGATACGATGATTTGTTGGTTCCGCACGAGGACGTGAGTAGCAGGGGTTACAAACCCATGACAAATGCTCTGTTAAGTTGGAGGACAATCACTCGAAGGAAACTGCGCCTCTGTGGGAGCTGTCTGCGTTCAAATAGTGGAAGGAAATCCGCACCTGCGATCGCTGCTCGGTTGGCATCTGCAGCAGGCAGGGTACTGGGTTTATCAATCAGCCGATATCCACCAAGCGAGAGAGGTGTTTCAAAGCCGCCAACCAACCCTCGTTGTGCTTGACTCCGACCTATCTGGTGGAGATGGATTGGAGTTCTGTCGCTGGTTACAGCAACAACAGCAGTCAATGATTTTGATGTTGTCGGCTCGTAATACAGAAGTAGATATTGTGGAAGGCCTGAAAGCGGGGGCCGACGATTATCTGACTAAGCCCTTCGGTATGCAAGAGTTTCAGGCTAGAGTTGAAGCCCTCACTCGACGTACCAGAGCAGTGGTAGCGCCACTCCAGTTAGAGTATGGGGATCTCACCATTGATTTGGTGCAGCGCCGAGCTCGTTTTCAAGATGAATTCATTGACCTGACACCGCAAGAGTTCAGTTTGCTGTATATCCTAGCTCAGGCGGGGGGTGCTCCATTGAGCCGCTCGGAACTGCTGCGTCGGGCTTGGCCTGATGAAATTGACAACCCTAGAACAGTGGATACACATGTTCTATCTTTGCGGAAAAAAATTGAAACCGATCCCCGCCAACCCAGTTTGATTCAAACCGTTCGAAATGTGGGCTATCGATTCAATCTGGAAGTTCTGACGCCTAACTCTGCGGCATTAGCAGAGCGCTCTCATGCGAGACAGGGAGCTATCCCTGCTGACCCAACTGCTTTCCGCATGGCTACTAGCGATGGTCGCCATTTCTAAGCGGGAATTTTGGCGTGGTCAATTCGTGGTTTTGACAGAGCGTTAGGTCGAGGCTACATCCATTCTTGAGTAGTTTCAGTTTCTACCTGAATCAAGGTATTGCGTAAGTCAATCCAGTCTATGGCTGGGCTAGGTGAGTCTTTGAGAAGTTGACCTTGCTGTAAATAGAGGACTCTGGTACAAAACTCCTGAGCTAGATCAAGTTGATGGTTCACCATTAAGAGAGTGGTTTGCCCACTTTCTGCTAAATCGGTTAGAACTTTAAGCACATGTGCGGCTCGCCCTGCATCTAGAGCTGAGGTGGGTTCGTCTAGAAGCAAAATCTTGGGCTGAAGCATTAGCGATCGCGCGATCGCAACCAATTGCCGCTGACCCACTGAGAGTTGCAACTCAGTACGGTCTAGCCACTCGGAGGGAATGTGTAATTGTTCTAGCCAGTACTGCAAACGCTGGGCAATTGTGGTGCGAGGAAGTTCTTGTAGCGTCAGGGGATAGGTTAGAGCCGCTTCTACGGTCATTCCCAAAAGTTTTGACTCTTGGGGCACTAAAACAATTTGCCGTCGCAACTGAATGACGGGAATTTGCCGAATTTCTTGATTGTCTAAGTAAATGGCTCCCTGAGTGGGCTCACTCAGCCGATTTAGTAGACGCAGTAGCGAGGTTTTTCCCGCTCCAGATGGCCCCACCAAAACAATGCGATCGCCCTGAAACACTTCAAAAGAAATGTTTTGCAGTAAATAGTGGGCTCCAACCGAAGCGGCTAAATTAACCTGCTGCAAGCGCATTTGTGCAGTTTGTTCCATTGGCAGAGGTGCTATTTTTGCGTCCACAGACTGTCAATTCAGTTTAAGGGAGATGGGTATCCCTGGGTCCAAACTGTCCAAATGGTCCAACTATCGACTGCTAGCAGCATCAGCGTTAACCCTAACAAGATCAAGTACATCCAGGGTTGAGCGAGGGGCCGCACATCGCTTGTATCAATGCCTGTTTTTTGTTGCACCTGCTGCACTAACTTGGCAAACCCAGAGACGCGCATCGGCAGCAAGTAAGCTTTACCAGAGTGAGTCAAAAAGTAGTAGACCAAGCCTCCTTGTCCAGTTGAGCGTGGCTTCAAAGCTTGAACTTCATGCCACGGTAGCACCCAACCTGGGCGCAACCATCTAGGGACCCAGCGGGGGTAGGTCACTTGAATCCCATTCTGGTCTAATATCACTCGCTCGCTCAAAGCGGCATAAAGGGCGATCGCGCCAATCGTAATGCCAATCCAGAGCCAACTGGCAGGCACTGGAGCGCTAGTCACTTGAGTCAAAAAAGGTAAGGGTAGGGTTAAAGCAACGTAGAGCCCCAGGAGAGTCAGGCGGATCAAGGGTGAAATGCCAAAGCTATGTAGCTCTAAAGACTGGATGGGGGTTGCAGAAGGTTCTGACACCACAGACAAATCAGGAAGGGGCTCTAAAGACACAGTTCAATCTCGCGATCGCTCTTAAGTAATTAGTCTCTCTCAACTGTAGGCTAACTCTTTTCGTTACGCTGCTCGAAGCTGAATTTTGCTAGCCCCCCAAGGCAGCAAAGCCTAAACCGTGCTCAGATGTAATTCGAGTTGTTATAGAGTGGCCGCAATCATACTGAGGTAGATTCTAGTAGCGTAGAATACAAATTCGATTTTTACGGATGTGCTTCGGCTGCCTCACCGAGTTAGATCAGAACTATGAGGTGATGCCCTATGTCTAACTCTGCCAGCGTTCCTGTTATTGTCCGTGCACCAAAACGAATTGACTGCTGTACTGCTGCCTTTTTAGCTCAAGACCTGGAAACAAAAATTCAAGCAGGTGAAGGTATTGTGCTTGATTTGAGTGCAACTCAGTTTCTTGATCCGGAAGGGACAAAGGTGATCCTAGAAGGTTTGATGAAGTCTCGACAGCAGGGGACTAAGTTTGCTCTAAAAGGTGTGAAGCCACAAGTCAAAGTGATTTTAGAACTTTCTGGAATTTTGCAGCACTTCAAACAGAAGTAGTGGTTCCTGAGCGATCACCAACTTGCTGCTATTTGCTGCCAACCTATCAAGCAGCGATCGCATCCCAGTTCTGGATCACGCAAAAGCCTACTTTCTCTTGACTGAGCAAGCGCTGAATCCGATGCATGGGCATCGCAGCGATCGCGTAGTCCTGTTTAGTGGCTTGGCGAACTTCGGTTACTCGTTCGCGATAGCGAATGACATCTGCTTGGCTTAAAAATACTAGAGCGTAGCGTCCTTGTTGAGATGCTTCTAGTAGAGGCATGCCATTTGGATCAATTACCACAAACCCACGAGAAACAGGACGGTAAGACATAGCTCGGAACTAAAAGCAGAGTATTAATTGATATTCAGCATATTTACTGAAAATTCCGTAAATGGCATTCCCCCAAGTGGGGGATTTCTACGGAAGCTATGGTTACTGAGCCCTACTACTCAAGACTGTCGTTTTCTTCTGACCTCTATCTAAGGTAGATATTTTTGTACTACGTCCCAGCCTGTGACTGAGACCCAAATAAACCCTAGGAACAAAATTAGGTTCGTGCTTATATGCAGCGGTCGCGCCCAACCACGTTCAGGGTTGATTTGGGTCGCACTCCAGAAAGAAATTGCGACTAGAGCCACCACTATTAAGCCAGCAGGCAAATGGGTTGAATGCCCCAAAGAGCCGTAATGTCCCACGGTACCGACCAAGCCGATCGCTAGCAAGAACAGCACTAGGAACGCAAGGATGCCGCCAATCACGTAATGCAGCGATCGCAGCCAGTTTGGATAAGGTTGACCGTTAGAGCGAACTTGGAACATCCAGACGCCAGTCATGGCCAAAAGCACATAGGCCAAGAGCGAGAAGCCCATTGACCAAGCAGCAGCTCTCCACAGCCAGAGGAACGAGGGTAGATTCAAAACTATTTACAGGATGACTTTCGTCTTCCTATTATCATCATTTCAGGGAAACTAACCTATGTATTAAGTTGGACTCCTGCGAGCGGAATCCCTAAGTCTTTAATTCAGCTTGTTTATCTGCAACTATCCATCAGGATGAATTTGCGTCAAGCGGTGGCGGCTAGAGGTTCTACGACGCCGAGCCCTTCATTTTTCTCTTCTTTACGTTGCTCACTCGCTGTGTCCAAGCCTGGGTACACTTCAGCTTCAATCCACAGCTCGGAACAGGGGATATTGTCCGATAAAATAGCGCTAGCCATCATGCCTGTATGAATCTCTAATTGAGCCTCTGGTGGGGCTTCAAACAGCAAGCGCTGGCCGGGAAACACAACCCGCTCAAAGTACCAATTCGCTACATTGGTAATTCGTGCGATCTGAATCTGACTCGTGGCATTGACATAGCAGCAAAAAATAGGATCAGGCTGATCAGAAGGAACTGGATCAAGGAGTTGAGCCATAATTTTGAGGAGCTTAAAGCCGTAGGTAGATTTATATTCGGAACACTATCACCCCCGATCCCCGGTAGCTGTAAACATGACTACCATCCAGTTTGTCCCTTATAGATCTTCATCAATATCTCTACCAATAGGTAGAGCGGAACCAACCTAAAGAGTTGATGGTTAAGGCTTTTGAGGGATTGTTGAACTGACAAGCTTTACAAACCTACAGGCCTACTTTATTGAAACTTCTTCAAGCTCCAGGTGCATTACTTTTTTGGGTGAGAGCGAAAAATCACCATGCTAACTAGGAAGGCCAATGGTATCGTAAAGTTATATAAAACAATTTTCAGAATTCCTGTAAGCATGCAGATGTTGCTGAGTTTGTCTCCAGGGATTTGAACTTGAGAACTGCTAGTGACATTCAGGCTGTGTCATGCTCCTCAGCTGGGTTCTGGTTTGCTTGATTACTCGTCTTAATCTGGAATTTCTTTTTTGTGCTTGATTGTGAGACTCAAAAATTCTTAACACCACACTGTGATGCACCATCGAGTTCTCTACGTTCGCCTTCCTTGTAATCCGATTTTTCCCCTTGGCGTTGTCTATTTAGCTGATCACCTGCACAAGCTGTTTCCTAGCTTAGAACAACGAATTTTTGACTTGGGAACGGTGCCACCCCTAGATTTCGCTTCAGCTTTAGATGCTTGTGTGGATCAGTTTCGACCCACGTTGCTGGTTTTTTCGTGGCGAGACATTCAGATTTATGCTCCTGTCGGGGGGCGTGGCGGCAATCCTTTGCAATATGCCTTTGAGTTTTTCTATGCCCGCAACCCGTTTGTGAAGCTGCGAGGAGCTTTGGGAGGATTTCGAGTTACCAGTGCCTACTATACAGAGCTTTGGCGAAATTTAGGCTTGATTAAGCGTGGCTTGAAACGGGCGCAAAAATATCATCCTGAAGCTCGCCTAGTCGTGGGTGGCGGAGCAGTTAGTGTTTTTTACGAGCAGCTAGGCAAGAAGTTGCCCGCAGGTACGATTGTGTCTGTGGGGGAAGGTGAAACGCTGCTGGAGAAGCTGCTTCGAGGTCAAGACTTTCGAGATGAGCGCTGTTATGTCGTGGGAGAAGCTAAACCGCGCGATCGCTTGATTCATGAGTGGCCCACGCCAATCCAGAAAACAGCTTGCGACTACGACTACATCAGCGGCATCTGGCCTGAATTTGAATACTACTTCCAAGAAAGTGACTTCTATGTGGGGGTACAAACCAAGCGGGGCTGTCCTCATAACTGTTGCTACTGCGTCTATACCGTGGTGGAAGGAAAGCAAGTCCGGGTGAATCCAGCCGATGAAGTGGTGGCTGAGATGCGCCAACTCTACGATCGCGGCATTCGCAACTTCTGGTTCACCGATGCTCAGTTTATTCCTGCCCGCAAATACATTGATGACGCGATCGAGCTGCTGCAAAAAATTGTTGATTCGGGTATGCAGGACGTTCACTGGGCTGCATACATTCGAGCTGACAACCTGAATCCGCAGTTGTGTGACCTCATGGTCAAAACTGGCATGAATTACTTCGAGATCGGCATCACCAGCGGTTCTCAAGAACTCGTGCGGAAGATGCGGATGGGTTACAACTTGCGGACAGTACTGCAAAACTGTCGTGACCTCAAGGCAGCGGGCTTTAAGGATGTTGTGTCTGTGAACTATTCATTTAACGTGATTGACGAGCGTCCGGACACGATTCGCCAAACGATCGCCTATCACCGGGAATTGGAAAGTATCTTCGGCGCAGATAAGGTAGAGCCTGCCATCTTCTTTATTGGCTTGCAACCCCATACTCATTTAGAAGAGTACGCCCTAGACAAAGGCATTTTGCAGGCGGGTTACGACCCGATGAGCTTAATGCCTTGGACTGCGAAGAAACTGCTCTGGAATCCGGAACCAATGGGTTCGTTCTTTGGTGAGGTTTGTTTGCAAGCTTGGAAGCAAAATCCCAATGATTTTGGTCGAGAGGTAATGCGCATTCTCGAAAGTAAGCTGGGCCGAGCTGACTTAGAGGAAGCATTGACAGCTCCGATCGCCCCGATGGAGAAACAGCTAGCGACTTCTGCCTCATAACATCTATAACAATTGAGCGCTAAAGAAGTAGTTTTACTTATGACTGAGGCGCATTTACCACCGTACGCTTGAACTACGCATTCCTAGTGATATTTCAATCATGTTAGAAGGTTCTATTCTGCAAAAGCTAGAGGCGGCTCATCAAACAGGTGAGACAGGAAAGCGCCCTCTTAGCTTTGGGGTTTATTACAAAAACACTTTAGTTGCTTTGTGTCACGCTTTGGAGGACTGCATTCTTAGCTGTAGTAGCCCTCCCTTGGTAATTACTGCCTTTCAGCGGGGTAAATGGTATTTGCAAGAAGCAGATCGCTATGGCGACCTAGCGGAACGATCGCGGCAAGTCGTAATTATGGCTGCTCCTGACTCCGGCTTTACGGAACACCCCACTAGTCAGCGCGAGAATGTAGCAATAGTTGGTCTAGAGCCAGCAGACCCAGTGGCCCAAGAGTGGCACCTGATCATTCTCTCACCCACCTACACGGCGATGGTGTTGTGCCAAGAGTTATCTGCGGCTGACTACGGCCCTGGGGGTTTGCCGACAGAGGACCGCGAGCGAAAGTTTTATGGCTTCTGGACCTTTGAACCGAACTTGGTGCAAGAAACTGTGGAGTTGGCGATCGCTCATCTTGCTCCTTACAATCCAGAGCTGCAAAAAACCCTCCAAGCTCAAATGGCCGCGATCGCCAATGAAGCAACGCAAGCCGAGTCAGACGATCTTTGTGGGGTGGTCTCACGGGTGGTTGATTACCTCAAAGCCAGTCAGCAAGATTTAGGCCAACTTCCCTTTACCGAAGAGCTTCACCCCGACGTTCTAGACCACAATCTAATCTCGAATGAGCTACAGGCATTTCTGCGAATTGCCCAACTCAGCGACCTAACCGATATTAAAAATCCGATGGCAGCAGCTGAGGTAGCGGCCTTGGCTGAGATGATGGGTCAACTACTAGATTTACCCGCGTGGCAACTGCACCGTCTTCGCTTAGCTGGCATGTTGCACCGCATTGCTCCCATGCAGGAAGCAGAGAGCTTATCTGGAGGACATGCCCTCCAAGCTCAAGAGGAAGCGCCCAGTTGTCCGCTGAGTTGTCCCCTAGTGCCGGGTGCCCAGGTTCTCAGAACTCTACCTCGTCTCAGTGCGATCGCCACGATTATTAATCACCAAACCGAGTGGTGGAATGGCTCTGGTCATCCTGCTGGCTTGGCGGGTGATGAAATTCCTCTAGAATCGCGGATTTTAGGCTTGGTAGAAGCTTTTCAACGGCGAGTAGCTGATTTGCGACTGGCTTATGTTCAGGGTGACTCTCAGGGCGATCGCGCATTCAATTTAGAAGCAGCCCTATCGCAGGTTTCAGCTGAATGCCAAACTTATCAAGGCACTCGTTGGGACCCCAAGCTGGTAGAGGTTCTCGCCTTGATGGTGTGTGGGTTACAGCAAGGTCTCAGTTTACCGCTTACCCCGCATCGCGTCACTTCTGGGATGTGGTTACTGGATGCTCGATTAGAAGAAGCAGCCTATTCCTTCTCCAGTGACACGGAAAATTCTGACAAGACGGCAGCTGTAGGAGGCACTCATGGACATTGAGGCAATTCGCTCTGGGCAGTTGAAGCAGTTGGCGGGAGTCAATCTCGAAGATGAAGACCTCTCTAACCTGGATCTAAGCGGTATCAACTTAGCGGGTGCGTCCTTAGTGGGGGTCAACTTTAACCGCACTAAGCTAGCAAGAGCGCGTTTAGACGGTGCCAACTTAATTGGGGCGCAATTGGTAGGGGCAGATTTGCGGACTAATCTGCTAGGGGCAAATCTGATGCAGGCCGATCTCACAGGCGCGGACTTGCGAGGCAGCAATCTGCGGGGCGCTAACCTAATGCGAGCTAAGCTGACTCAAACCATTTTCACAGGTGCTTTTCTCAGCGGAGCCAACTTAGTGGGAGTGAATTTGCAAGGAGTGGATTTGCGGAGTGCCGATTTGAGAGGCGCTAACCTGAGTGGAGCCAATCTGCAAGGCGCTAACCTGAGTCAAGCCGATTTACAAGGAGCTTTACTGAGTGAAGCGAACTTAGAAGAAGCCGACTTACAAGGCGCTAATTTGGCAGGAGCTAACTTGAGCGGGGCTAACTTACTCTGTGCTGAACTCAAAGATGCCAACTTGAATGGTGTGAATTTGGCGAGCACTTGCCTATTAGGAACTGCATTGGATGCCCTGGCACCTGCGGCTCAGAATCGATAATGCCTTGAGGCTATCGGAAATAGAACTGGGACTAGAGTGGGTTTAAGTCTAGAAGTTAGCGTTTGGCGCTCGCTTGCCGTTTTCTAGCCGCTAGATTCATGCCTAGAGCAATCAAGCTCAAGCATAAGATTCCTGTTGCTCCAGCCAGAGGATTGCTATCAATCCCTGTCACCCACGCGGGTGCGAGGTTAGAGTAATCTATTAGCCCCCCAACATTAATAAAGTAGTAGCCCCAAACCAGTCCTGCATGTAAGCCAATAGGTAGCCCTAGCTGACCTTGGCAACGGGGTCGGACTCGACCAAATGATTCATCTAAACTGACTTTGGCGTGAGTTGCTCGCTTAGCCCAACCCAAAGCTAAACCGAGCAACACTAAAGCGGGAAAGTTGATCCAAGTGCGGCGAATTTCCGCGATCGGTTTGATGAAGTGGGCCAGAGCAAATACGGTACTAGCAACTCCAAGTGCTGTATTGGACCGATAGTCTCGCTCCAACTCATGCAACAACCAACCTCGAAAAAATAATTCTTCTGCAAACCCAATTCCTAGAGAAACCAGCAGCCCTTCCAAAATGATTTGAGGCAGGAACACAGAGGGCGATCGCCAATTTAGCCACCCTAGCGCTCCTTCAACTAAAAACATCCCTAACAAGCTGCATACACCTATCCCCAAACCCCCCAGCAGCTCTAGCCCGTTTTGTCGCGAAAGCTTGAGGCCATAACTTTGCAGAATGGTTGTGTCTTGGTAAACCCGTCGCCCCCAGAACCGCGCTAGCAAAATAAACTCGACGTACAGCAATGTCAAAGTCAGAATGCTAGTGAGGTTCTGATCATCCACTACCCAATAAATCGGTCCTGCTACGGGTAGCCAAACCAGCAGCAGGGATACTACAAAAACTGCCAGACGAATTGGGACAGGATAATGAGCTAGGCGAGCCAGATGGAGCTTCAAGTTAGGAACGTCTTTTGTGGCTTTTACTCGTCTGGCTCGATTGTGCTACTAAGGCCGTGCGTTTTGAGAGTTTCGCTATAGAACTCAGCATGCTCTTGGGCACAGGTAATGACTAGAGCCATGCCATTGCTGTGGGCTTCCATCATGATGCTAACGGCCTGTGGCTGAGTCAGGCTAGGAACTGTATGTATCAAGGTCTGCACCACATACTCCATAGAGTTGTAGTCATCGTTGTGCAGTAAAACCCGGTAGCGTGGTGCAAGCTTACGGGCCGTTGAACGTTGTTCAATGGTCTCGACAGACATTGCTCTCCTCTCTTCTAATAAACGGACTATAAAGACTGATTGGCTTTAGCGGCTCTAATGGTTGACCTGCCACCTAAACTACTTTGTGTAGGCTAGGCTTGGAGTTGGTTAGCAAAGTTCTCTTGGAGCTTGGAGTATCACAACTTATGAGTCTGTTGCTAACTGAAACAATCAGGCGGTCTATTGCTAGATCTACTTAATAATACTTAAATTCCCTAATCTCGTGACCCCTGTCAGGGAAATTACTCTTCTACAAGATGGGATTCTAACTTCTAAAATAGGAGAACGCAGAACTTGTAGTTCTTCTGTTGTCTGTGTTGATGGACCGCCCTAACGATTTTCAGCCACATCAAATTCTTTATCTGCAACACGATCGCGATCGCCTTTACGTTGAGCTAATTCAGCAAATAGTATCGCGTCAAATGTATTGGTCTCGGCCTCTAGCCCTTGTCACGGATGTTGCTTGTTATCCTACCGTTGGTCACTACCAACCTATCTGGGAGACGAGCGAGTCAGCCATTTATGATTTACGTCAAGCACCCGACCTGCTTTGGCCTGCGTTATTGTTTCAGCCTGCTTTAGATACTGAGGTCATGCCACTACTAAGCACCCTCTACGCTTCAGAGACTGAGGCTTACCCAGAAACTGCTCAGGTAGCTCATCAACGGCTCAGGCATTTCATGCACCAAATTTGGGCTGCGGCTCCAGAAGCCTTTCGAGCCTAAAAATTCTACATCAGATTTTATAGAGATTTTACGGTTCACCAGTACACAGTCCTTGGTCTGGTGTTCTAGCGCTATTCAGATGCACCCCGAATTCACAGCGCCTTTAAGTCCAAAGCCTTACTACAATCATTTTGCTTTTTCGACAAATCGCTTTCTCAGCGAATTAAGGCCGCGATCGCAAAACTAACAAATAAAAAATTTACTTGACTTTAGCTACTACTAATTGAGAAACGCTAGGGACTAGCAACTAACTGAATTCGGCCTGCATCCATCTCAGCCATCAGTAGTTCGAGGGCTTCATAGTCTACATCGGAAATGTAACCCCGGCGAGTTAGCTCGTAGTTGATTTCGTTCTCAATATCAGGCGTCAACTTTTTGAAATACAAAGCTTTTTCTACTAAATGTCGAATAACAGCAGTCGCTTGCATGGCAGGATTACTAGAACTTCATACTTAGAATTCTCTACCGAGCTTGTGAGTAAAAAGGTGATCGCAAACCGTATTTTTAAGTGATCCTCGTCACGATTTTGCTCTAAATCTTCCGTGTTTTAAGGGAAGTCTTGTCTAGGCTGAATTTGAGCAAAACACAATGTCTTTAAGTAGTTTTAATAAGGTTAACGAAAGATTAAAACTAGCAGATTTACATTTAAGTATTTTAGCAGTGCTACTACGGCTTTTAATCTATGACTGTACTCTAGGCAACAACTTTACTCCAGAAAAAGATTTGGCTTAAAGAACAGTAAAATCATGCCATTGGATGATTGACAACGATAAAAACTAAGGATTTTTTCTAGAAGATGCGTAGATTTATTTTTTAGAGTTAAGCCTTAGTTCAGGATAGCTAATTATGGCGGCCATTAAGGAATGGAATCATACTGCGGACGCTGAAAGGCTAGCTATTCCAAGGTTTAGCTTTGAATGTGGTCTTCCTAGACGCGCTGAATTTTTCCACAAGTTTCCATTTTAAGCATGCTCTCATCGGATTTTCTGCTACTTAACTTCCCTACTCGGGCAGGGCAAAATTTTTTTGTATATCTAATTGAGTAAATTCTAAATGCTTGTAAGGAGGTCTACTCTGAAAAAAGCGTTAGCTAGAGGAGCAATATTTTAGGATTCATCTCAGATCGGCCCAGAAAACCGGAAATTAGTAGTCTGTCATACCATTCCGTAATAACACTTACCCAAAACTTTAAACATATGGGGCGATCGCATGAAGATTCCGCAAATTAGCCTTAGGACAGTAGGCGAACGGAAAGGCGACCGACTATGGTCTAAACATCGTATTAAAGTTCTTTTTGATTTTTAGTGCTTACGGGATTGCGGTTATGAAAACTGTTCTGCTTCAGCCTCAAGTTACAGTGGTGCAGCCTCAAGGCCATATCAATGCTTCAAATTCCGTTGAGTTGCAGCAGCAACTAACGACCGCTGTCTCCTCTCGACAACCTCAAGTCGTGTTGATTGACATGAGCAAGGTAGAGTCTCTAGATAGCACAGGGCTGATGACCTTAGTGTCTGCTCTCAGCTCGGCTCAACGCTTCAACCATCGCTTTAGCCTTTGCTGTATGTCTGCTCCTATCCGGATTATTTTTGAGTTGACTCAGCTCGATCGCGTATTTGAAATCTTTGAGGATCGAGCTTCCTTTGAAGCAGCGATCGCCGTTACTGCTTAGCTCCTATGGCTGCTAGCTCTGCCCACAGCCACTAAATTCTTAGGTTCCACAGCTGCTCGAACGGTTGCTCAAGACATTTCAGTATAGTAGTAGGGCGAACTACTAACTGAAAGACAGTCGCAGTTGCTGGAACCAAAAGAGAGCTTTTTGCCGTGGCAGTTGCAATCGAAGAATTACTGACTCCTGAAATTTTGCGACCAGCCCGCTACCTGGGCAATGAGCTGGGAGCTTTCCATAAAGGTTGGGACAGCGCCTCGGTACGCTGGGTGTTGACCTATCCAGAGATCTATGAGGTGGGTGCGTCTAACTTAGGCCACATCATCCTCTACAACATTCTCAACACCCAACCCCGACAGCTATGCGATCGCGCTTATTTGCCTGCGCCAGATTTGGCGAGTAAGCTACGCAGCACCCAAACGTCGTTGTTTGCGGTGGAGTCGCGGCGATCGCTGACTGATTTTGATATCTTGGGCTTCAGCCTCAGCTACGAGCTAGGGGCTACCAATATTTTAGAAATGCTTGATTTGGCAAGTATCCCGCTGACCTGGCGAGAACGAGCCACAACAGAACATTGGAACGTCCAACAAGGTAGTTACCCGCTGATTTTTGCGGGTGGGCAAACGGCTACCTCTAACCCAGAGCCTTACGCAGAATTTTTCGACTTTATCGCTCTGGGCGATGGCGAGGAGTTACTGCCTGAAATTGGTTTAGTGATAGAGGAAGGCAAAGCTGCTGGGCTGAGTCGAGAAGAACTGCTACTGGATCTGGCTCAGGTTCCGGGAGTCTACGTACCCCAGTTCTACGATATGGCGGCGGATGGTTCGGTGCATCCCAATCGTCCCGGTGTGCCGGATCGCGTTTTACGGCGGGTTGCTGTGCCTCTGCCTGCTTATTCGATTGGCTTAGTGCCTTATGTCCAAACCGTGCACGATCGCCTCACCATTGAGGTACGCCGTGGTTGCACCCGTGGCTGCCGCTTTTGTCAGCCGGGAATGCTGACTCGCCCAGCTAGAGACGTAGAACCCGAACAGGTGGTAGACGCGATCGAGCAGGGGATGCGAGCTACAGGCTATAACGAGTTTTCCTTGTTGTCTTTGAGTTGTTCCGATTATTTAGCGCTGCCTGCGGTGGGCGTGGAGATTAAAAATCGGCTCAAAGATGAAAATATCTCTCTTTCTTTGCCGAGCCAGCGCGTTGATCGCTTTGACGAAAATATTGCCAATATGATTGGTGGTACGCGCCAAATGGGGTTGACCTTTGCCCCAGAAGCAGGAACGCAACGCCTCCGCGACATTATTAACAAAGGTTTAACCAATGAAGAACTACTGCGAGGCGTGAAAACTGCCCACGACCAAGGTTGGGATAAAGTCAAGCTCTACTTCATGATTGGCTTACCGGGTGAAACCGATGCTGATGTAATTGGTATTGTCGAAACCGTGCGTTGGTTGCAGCAAGAATGTCGCAGCAAAGGCCGCAAATCCCTTAGCTTCAATCTAACCATTTCTAACTTCACTCCTAAGCCCCACACGCCTTTCCAATGGCACTCGGTTTCTACTACGGAATTTGAGCGTAAACAAGCTTTGCTACGGGAAGAATTCCGGCGCATTCGGGGACTAAAAGTAAACTTCACCGATGTCCGAATTTCGGCGATGGAGGATTTTGTGGGTCGGGGCGATCGCCGTCTAGGGGCTGTCGTGCGGCGAGCTTGGGAACTAGGCGCGGGCATGGACTCCTGGTGGGAAAGCCTAGAGCGTGCTTTTGGGGCTTGGACTCAGGCGATCGCTGAGGCAGGCTTGTCCTGGAAATACCGCCAAGTGGAGCAAGGCGAATGGAGCCTCATAGCAACAAATGAGTCGGTTGCTCATGAATTCGCTTCTGGTGCCCCCAGTGCAAACGATCCGATGGTTAGCAATGACTATACAGACGCCCGCTTAGATGCTCCACTGCCTTGGGACCACCTCGATACTGGCATTGACAAAAAGTGGCTCAAAGAAGACTTGCTACGGGCTTTAGCAACTGCGATCGTGCCCGACTGCTCCTTTGAAGGCTGCTCTCACTGTGGGGTTTGTGGCCCAGACTTTGGTCATAACGTGGCGATCTCACCGCCGCCCATTCCTGATTTTCAAGGTCACTTCACACCGAATCAAGAGCGCTCGCAACGAATCCGGGTTTGGTTTGGCAAACAAGGCGACATGGCTTTGGTCAGCCACTTGGACTTGGTGCGGCTTTGGGATCGAATCATCCGCCGAGCTTCCCTGCCGATCGCTTTTACAGGTGGTTTTCACCCCATGCCCCGCATCTCCATTGCCAATGCCTTGCCCCTCGGTGCCACCAGTGCGGGCGAAATTGTTGACTTTGAGCTGACTAAACCTGTTGATGTTGAAGTGTTTCAACAAAAGTTGGCTGCTTGCTTGCCCAGTGACATTCCAATCTACCGCGCGGAAGTCGTGGATCTCAAAACGCCCTCGGCCACGCAGTTGCTAGAGCAAGCTGAATACTGGATTACAGTCACGGTTGGTGGGGACGAAGAACCAGCGAGCCTTAGTTACCCCACTCTTGAGCAGTGGCAAGCTTGGATTGACGCAATTAAAGCTCAAAATACGATTGCTTGGGAGCAAACAACCAAATCTGGCAAAATGCAAACCATCAACTTGCGCGATCGCTTGTTTAAGCTAGCGTTGATGCCTGCTCATCCAGAGTTAGGCGAGGCTGCAACCGTCCTACGCTTTGTGGGTAGCTGCCGTAACGATGGCACTTTGCTGAAACCAGAGCAGGTGCTTTATATGTTGGAACAAATATCTCAAAGAGAGTTACGGCTCTTACATACCCACCGCAATCAACTCGGTTTGGCCGCGTCAGCCCAGTAATTAGGTCTCTTTAAGGGCAGGTCTGGTGCCTGCCCACTCAATGGTCAAGGGCAACCACTTTTTGAAATATTGCGATTTCTAATCAAACTGATAGTATTCGGTTTATTTCTCAACCTGCGGAACGTAACTTTATAAACCGCAACCCAGGAAGTTCTAAAGATTGAAAGCTTTTCCTGGATTAAGGTGTATGCTTATTTTTAATCGCTGCCAACCTAACAGGGTAGCATCGAAGTATCTGCACGCTATAATGCTTCTCAGATAGAAGTAGTTGAAGAACAAAAGCCTTTAGAGTTGCCGCTGAGTAGTGGCCTAAGAAAGGATGTTCTAGCCTGCTTCTGAAAGACTTTCTGCCGCCTGCGATTCCGCCGCTTCCAGTACCTAACCCTTTACAGGAAGGTTCTGTCTTAGATTACTGCACTCGTTAGCGCCTGATTGCTGATTGTTCACTCAATCATCGATTCTTTCATTCGATTGTTCTGTAGGCGGTCTGCACCTCACCCGGTTGAGACGCACTCAGTCTGCTTTTCTTCGACGTCAGCTTAAAGCCAGCAAAGTGTTAGAGGCGTAAGTGTTGTGGTGCCTTTACTGCTGCCAATTTTTGAGGAAATTGAATGCCAAAACAAATTATTATCGCTGAGCAGCATCGCATCGCTGCTGTTTTTTCTGAAGATCAAATCCAAGAGTTGATTGTTGCTACAGGCAGCCATCAGATTAGTGATGTGTACCTGGGTGTCGTTGAGAATGTTTTACCTGGCATTGACGCTGCCTTTGTGAACATTGGCGATTCTGAGCGGAATGGCTTCATTCATGTGACAGACCTAGGCCCACTGCGCTTAAGGCGCTCTGCCGCTTCCATTACCGAACTATTGGCTCCCCAGCAAAAAGTCTTAGTCCAGGTAATGAAAGAGCCGACAGGCAACAAGGGGCCTCGCCTTACAGGGAATATCACACTGCCAGGACGCTACTTGGTCTTGATGCCCTACGGTAAAGGGGTGAACCTCTCGCGACGGATTCGCAACGAAAACGAGCGCAACCGTTTGAGAGCCCTCGCCATCTTAATTAAACCTGCTGGGATGGGGTTGCTGGTCAGAACTGAAGCAGAAGGAATGGCCGAAGAAGCGATTCTAGAAGATTTAGAAGCACTCCAAAAGCAGTGGGAGTCTATTTTACAGGAAGCTAGCTCCACTAGAGCCCCTGCGTTGCTGAACCGCGATGACGACTTCATTCAGCGGGTGTTGCGAGATACGTACAGTGGTGAGGTGAATCGGATTGTCGTAGATTCTCACACTGGTCTCAAGCGGGTGAAGCAGCACTTGATCAACTGGAGCGGGGGGCGATCGCCGCAAGGGGTGTTGATTGATCAGCATCGCGATCGCATTTCTGTCTTAGAGTACTTCCGAGTTAATGCTGCAATTCGCGAAGCTCTGAAGCCCAGAGTTGATTTGCCCTCCGGTGGCTATATCATCATCGAGCCGACTGAGGCTCTGACTGTCATTGACGTGAACTCTGGCTCTTTCACGCGATCGGCCACAGCCCGCGAGACTGTACTTTGGACCAACTGCGAAGCTGCAACTGAAATTGCGCGTCAACTCCGCCTGCGTAATCTGGCTGGTGTAATCATTGTTGACTTCATCGACATGGATACTCGGCGGGACCAGATGCAAGTTCTGGAGCACTTTAACAAAGCGTTGAAATCAGACAAAGCCAGACCTCAAATTGCCCAACTGTCTGAGCTAGGCTTGGTCGAGCTGACTCGGAAGCGTCAAGGCCAAAATATTTATGAACTGTTTGGTCGCACTTGCCAAACTTGTGGCGGCTTAGGGCACACGGTTCATTTACCAGGAGAAGTGCCTCAATACGACGCTGATGTAGCAGAGCGATCGGGCACCTTTGGGATGAGAGAATCTGCCGCTCCTAGTACAGAGCCGCGTGTGCGAATTCGCGAGCCAATCAATCGGGAGCCAATCAATCGCGAACCGATTAACAGAGAACCGATTAACAGAGAACCCCTGAATCCTGAACCCGCTACTTTTAGCCCTTGGGAGGGACGGAGTGATGACTTAGAGTTTGACAGCGGCAGCGATCCGCTAGAGCCAGATTTGATGAACCATCCCAATTATCAGGAGCGGGGTGGTTCTGGTAACAACCGTCGCCGTCGCCGTCGGCGGATTGGCATCACTTTAGGTGAAGGGGAAGTTGCTCCTAAGGGACCGATTAGTCCTAGAGAGATTATTCCTGCTAAAACGATCGCAGTTAAGGCGGAGTTTATTGCTGAAGCCGAAACAGTGTCTCCTTTAGAGGACTTTCCCGTCATTGTCCCCAAGGAAGCTGAATCTGAAAGACCAGAGCGGGTAAAAACTACCAAGCGAGAGTTTATTAAGCCCGTTGTTGAACCTCCTGAAGTTGTCACCGTTGAGATGACGCCAGAAGAACAGGATGTGTTTGCGTTGATGGGTATTTCCCCCTTAGTTTTAGTGAACCGAGAAGTCAAAGACCCTAAATCTACGATTATCCAAGTTACCTTGCCTGGAGAAGCACCGCCTGTACCGAGCGCACCCGTTACTCCGACCGAGAACGGCGCAACTTCCCCGGCTGTCGAGTTTGCTTCCCCTCGCTCTGCTGAAGTGCCGCGGGTTGCTCCTCCGGTTAGAAACACCCCAGCTACTGTAGAAACTGCACCTCCAACAGTCTCACCCGTCTCGGAGGATGCAGTAGAACCGCTTCAGTCTGAGACAAATGAGGCTGAGGTGACACCTATTACTACCGAAGCGGAGGAAGATAACCTAGGACCAGCCCGGCGTCGGCGTCGGCGCTCCTCTGCTGCTGACGCTTCCAACAAGGCTGAAAGCTAGGAGGCTTGGCGTTTGGCTAAGGTGGCAATGCAGGCTAAGCAGCTTAAACTTCTGGAAGCACCAGATTTCCTTTACACTCAGGAACTGATTGCTGGTGTGGATGAAGTAGGCCGAGGCGCTTTATTTGGGCCTGTGGTAGCGGCAGCCGTGATTTTGCCACCTAACAAACTTTCGTCTCTAGTTCAGGTGGGTGTTGCCGATAGCAAACAACTGTCGAGCGGCCAGAGACAACAATTAGCGGGTCACATTCGGACAGTTGCGATCGCCTGTCAAATCGGCCTTGCTTCTGTGGCCGAAATTGATCGACTCAACATCTTGCAAGCTTCGCTGTTAGCTATGCACAGAGCTATCTTGAAGTTACAAGTTCAGCCAAGCTTGTGTTTGATTGATGGTAATCAAAAAATTCCGAGGCTAGCCATTGCTCAACAAACCTTAGTTAAAGGCGACCAAAACTCGGTGGCGATCGCGGCAGCTAGCATTGTTGCCAAGGTTTGGCGAGATCAATTCATTGCTCGTTTAGCAGCTCATTATCCAGCTTACGATCTGCTGGCTAACAAAGGATATGGGACTACCCGACATCGCCAAGCTTTGCAGCGGCTAGGACCTTCTCCTTTGCACCGCCGTTCGTTTGCTCCCTGTCGGGTGCGCGAGTCTAGCACTGCGTCAGTACTTGAGGCGATCGCGCCCACCTGCACTCAATTAGAACTTTAACTATCCGGATGATTAGTGCAGCGAAAGGCTAAGTTGTCGGGCTATTGATGGGCAAAGTAGCGGGTGGTGCTGTTGGTCTTGCCGCTTGAGCCTGAACCCAGCGTCGATAATCTGACAACAACTGATGCATTAATCGTTGTTTGACGGTGAGCAAAACACTCTTCAATAAACCATTGCCTGTGGCTTCAAGCAAGGGGCGAGGCATGAACGAAAAAGGTGGCGGCAGCTCTACGTTAACCTCTAAGTTTGCCTGCCCTTTTAGGTGAGTGACTCCATACAACAACACTGGAGAGAGTTGGCCCGCGAGGTTGAGTCTAAATCGTTGATTGATGTATTCCACACCCCGAATCTCGCAGGCAATAGACTCTAGATGTACGGTTCCGTCACTGTCAGCCCATACTCTCATGTCAACAGTGGGTTGAATGCTTAGGTTCATGAAGGACAGAGGACGCATCTTTAAGCGGAAGTACTCTTCTGTTAGTAGCTCAACTCGACTCGGGTCGGCTAATGCATTCACGAGGCGTTGAGGTTGGCGTAAATAGTGTTGAATGGGAATAGGCTGTTCTGGAACAGCGATTTCTACCCCTTGGGATGCTACGAAGCGAGTGTACATGCGAGGATAAGTAAAGGTGCTGTTGCTATTCACTGAATTTTACAGTTTTTTTATAGTCTGAATCTCAGGCTTTTGAGAGAACAAGTAGTTTCACCCTTGTATAGTCCAGGTTTTCGTCAACGAATGATGATAGGTGATTAAATTTGACTTTTAAGAATCTTCATAAAACTAGTTACTTAGCTCCAGACTTACAAAGTAATAGATAGACTTTATGGCGGTATCAATTGCGCATTTGGGGCCTTCTGGCACCAATGCCGAGACAGCAGCATTGGCTTTTTCGCACCATTTGACCCAATCGACAGGCCAATCTACCCTGCTTTGTCCCTACTCCAACATTGGGCAAACTCTGCGAGCTGTAGCTCAAGGCGACACCCAGATGGCAGTTGTACCCGTGGAGAACTCAATTGAAGGGATTGTCACAATTACATTAGATACACTTTGGCAGTTCGATCAGTTGCAGATTCAGCAAGCCTTGGTTTTGCCAATTGTGCATGGGCTACTGTCACGAGCGAAAAATTTAGAAACAATCAAGACGGTCTATTCTCATCCTCAAGCCTTAGCTCAGTGCCAGGAGTGGCTAGAAAAGTTTCTGCCGAACGCCCAACTCATTGCTAACAATTCCACTACTGAAGCCTTGCAGCTTTTGGATGATGACCTCACCATTGGTGCGATCGCCTCTCCAAGAGCCGCCCAACTCTACAACTTGCCGATGTTGGCTCATCCCATTAATGACTACCCAGGCAATTGCACCCGCTTTTGGGTTTTGAGTTTAGATTCTGCCCCTAGTGGTACTCATACTTCGCTTGGGTTTAGTGTTGCGGCTAATGTACCTGGAGCTTTGGTAAAGCCTTTACAAGTTTTGGCCGAACGGGGAATTAATCTGAGTCGGATTGAATCGCGCCCCACTAAGCGATCGCTCGGGGACTATTTATTTTTTATGGATTTTGAAGCAGACTTGCGAGAACCGTCTGTTCAAGCTGCTTTAGTAGAACTAAAAAACTATACTGAAACTCTTAAAATCTTCGGTAGTTACTCGGTAAAAAATATTCAACTAGAGACTCTATCCTCGCAGATCTAAAACCTAAGTTCTTATCAACTTGAGTGATACTTCATATTCAGCTTGCTAGAGCCTGAGTAATAAATTGAGTAAGAGTAGCCTTGAAATTCTTAGGGCTGGCTATTGAGGCTGTAACACGGCTGAGCATAGCTTGGAACTCAACCCAGCTATAGCTTCCAGATTTGGATACGGCTTTATTTTTGAGGCGCTGCTTGCTCTCTGTTTAGAGGTAGGCTGTTAACTATGGCAACATTAATGCCTCAGTTTCGATTAGATTGCTATAACATACAGCCTAAAAAGAAAATAATAAATGTTAAGGGCTTTTCTGCCTCCTGTGAAAGAAACTATCCTGTAATTAAAGTTTTAGAGCATCTTGCTACGGTTTTTGCTCTAGAAAATTTTCTCAAATGGTGTGAGGTCGTTGCCGATTATTCCATGCGTTTAAGAAAGCTGGAGTTAGGAAAATGTCCAAAACTATCGCCAATCTAACGCTGCCATTAGTTTCTTTAGAGATCGAAAACGTTTTAGATACCTATCACTACCATCCCTATCGCCAAGCGTTTGCGATACCAGAATTACGCGAGCAACTCATCGCTTATGTGCTCAATTGTGTGCCAGCTTGCTACGCCATGATTGAGGAGCACAGCGATTTAGAAGCAGACCCAACCTTAGTGCCTCGGCCCTTGCGCGATCGCCTGCGGTTAATGGTGAGAGAGGGAATTGAGCGCCTGGTTGAAGAAAACGTAGATTGGGTGAGCCACCACATTCCTCCAGAAATTACCTCAGGCTCTGCTCCCTCCAGTTGGTTTGGCTAATCCATTCCACTGATTTTCTGAGTTCTTAAATGGGGTGCAGAGGCAGGTTCCCTAGTGAAGGTGCAGTCCCCACCCCTTTGTTCCCAACCTATTGACGAACGGTATACAACTGAACAGCCAGTAGGTGATCTCTGCTGCTAGATGCTCATGAACTGAAATATGCATGTTTAAAATAAAATCAAATTCAGATGATGAATTTGTGGAAAGATTTGATATACTTGTAATCCTGAAAGGTTGGCGGCATGGCCAAGTGGTAAGGCAGAGGACTGCAAATCCTTTACCCCCAGTTCGAATCTGGGTGCCGCCTTTTCAATTCGTTTTCTACCTTCTCGCAGAAAGCCTTTTGTAGCACGGGCTTCGAGTGTTCTCTTAGGAAGGTTTGTCTACAAATCCAGATCAATCCGTATACCGAGGGCTCTAAAACAGGACTATCAAGCTGAGATAGATTATCCTGCTGTTTTTTCTGGTTTTGACGTGATTGAGGATTTAATGAGTGAGAATCAGACCCGCCAATTCCGATGACGTGGCACTAATTTTCTCATTCATTCAGAAGAAGGCAGAATTTGATCGAAATATCGGTGCTTTTTCCGGTAACTTGCAGACATCCGAAGAAAAAATATACAAAACACTTTTTGGCGTAGTTCCCTTTTCTTACGTCTTGTTCGCAGAGCTTTCAGGATGTGAAGTCGGCTTTGCCTTGTATGGATTCAGATACTCATCGTTTGCGGGTCAACCCAGTATTTGGCTCGACGATCTGTATGTAGATGAGGCGATGAGAAGCCAAGGTGTAGGTGTGGCGTTAATGACTCGTCTGGCTAAAATTTCTCAGGAAAATGATTGCACCCATCTCGCCTGGAATGCTGATGCTCGCAATACTCGTGGACTTAGTTTCTATCACCGACTCGGTGCAGATATTACAGAGCAACACGGTCATCGATGTTTCCTCAGGTGGATTCCGTAACCTGACCTCTAGCAAGCTATAGAAAACCTGGAGCAACTCTAGGTCTTCTCCAGGCGAATTGTTGTTGTCTCCAGTAGAGCGATCGCCTACAACACCTTACATTGGCCGTAATGACGCAAGAGGTGGTCGCAAAGCACTAAAGCAACCATCGCTTCTACCATTGGTACTGCCCTTGGTAAAACGCAAGGGTCATGACGACCTTTACCAGCCAGCGTCGTTTCTTCACCTTCCGTGGTAACAGTACGCTGCTCCTTACGAATCGTGGCGGTGGGCTTGAAGGCAACCCGAATTACGATATCTTCCCCGTTAGAGATGCCACCTTGGACACCGCCAGAACGGTTAGTGGCTGTGCGAACTTCACCAGCTTCATCAATGTAAAATTCGTCATTATGCTCGCTGCCCGTCATTAAGGTGCCAGCAAATCCAGAGCCAATTTCAAAGCCTTTGGTAGCAGGTAAGGACATTACTCCCTTGGCTAAGTCGGCTTCCAACTTATCAAACACGGGAGAACCAAGCCCTTTAGGAACGCTGCGAGCCACACATTCAACCACCCCACCTAGAGAATCGCCTTGGTCACGAGCTGACTCCACAAGGGCGATCATTTGCTCGGCACATTCTAGGTTAGGGCAGCGCACAATGTTACTTTCAACTTGCTCTAGAGTAACGGTTTTGGAATCAATCACTGCTTCTAAATCTTTAATCCGCTTGACATAACTTAAGACTTCAATGCCAGCAACCTGCTGCAAAATCTTCTTAGCGATCGCCCCTGCTGCCACTCGACCAATGGTTTCCCGTGCGGATGAGCGACCACCTCCTTGCCAGTTGCGAATGCCATATTTGGCATCATAAGTAGCATCGGCATGAGAAGGACGGTACTTCTCCACCATCTCGTCATAGTCTTGCGATCGGGTATCCTTATTCCGCACTAAGATCGCGATCGGAGTACCTAAGGTCTTGCCTTCAAAGACGCCAGAGAGAATTTCGCAGGTATCGGCTTCTTTGCGGGGAGTGGTAATCTTGCTCTGTCCAGGCCGACGGCGATCGAGTTCAAACTGGATTTCTTCAGCGGAGATCTCTAGCTTCGGGGGGCAACCATCAATCACGACACCTACCCCACCGCCGTGAGATTCGCCAAAGGTTGTGATGCGGAATAAATGGCCGAAGGTGTTGCCCATATTTCTTTACATAACTCAGAAACTCTGATTTTAGCAGGGTTGAGGGTCAGCCATGCAAAAAGCGCCCCCCGTGAGGAGAGCGCTTCTTTTTTAGCTAGAGACTAGCTGAAGATTAACCGTGGATTGCAGGAGCGGTGAGTGCTACAGGAGCAGCTTCGCCCGCAGCCAGGTCAAGGGGGAAGTTGTGAGCGTTGCGCTCGTGCATCACTTCCATTCCCAAGTTTGCACGGTTCAGCACGTCGGCCCAAGTGCCAATCACTTGACCCTGGGAGTCGATGAT
>NZ_JAMPKN010000021.1:0-72498 GCF_039962155.1 Trichocoleus desertorum AS-A10
TGACCGTTTTTGACCGTTCGGGAGGAGGCACAGAGGGGACAAGCAGGCATGAGCAAACAAAGAGCATTCGAAAATGAACTTTACTCTTCTATCATTACATCTTGAGCACTACCAATATATGAAGTCAGGAGACTTTACTCCAGCGTCAGCTCTTATTTTCACAAGTTCAGGAGATTCAAAAAATCGCTTGGCATCCTCTATTGATGTCCAGGATGAGAAATGCACCACTTTGTTAGGATTACTTTCATACTTCAAGACCTGATACGCTCTCTCTCCAGCTTCCCTTCTGATATCGGAGGCATCATCGAAAATCTTCTTCCATGACTCATAGTCTTCAACTTCATGAATAATCAACACATATTGCATGTTTTTTCTAACTTCTAGTATTTTGATTGACTGAATAAATGCTTCGGCCTGCGTTAGCTGATTGGACTCAGAAAGTGTTTGTAAATAGGAGTAATCTGGGGCTCATCGTAATATCCCGGATCTTTCCGCTACCAAAGCAACGATCACTACAACGACAGTGAGCTTAAAAGCGTTGCGAGTGGTCGGTGCAATCCGAGCTTCTTCCTGATCCTCCTCTGTCTTGGCCTGGGTGAAGCGTCGGTTTTGGATAGCAAAGTAGAGCACCTGAGAGCCTGTTAGCAGTCCTAAGGGGATGAGTGCCCAACGGCTTGCAAATGCCAATCCCACACCGCTGAGTAGGGTCAAAATCCCCCCAATGAAAATAAAGCGACTTACTAAGCGATCCTCTTTTTCCTGCGTAATGGCTTCCAGGGCAGTATCCAGAAAATGGGCTTGTCGCGCCTTTTGCATCGTTAAAGCGCCACCGAGTACCCAGAAGACTCCAAAGCAGCGTAGCAGCCATTCCAGAGACAGTGCGATCGCATTCGTCATAAATCTCCTTCCCAGATAATTTCGTATTCCTGACTCAGCTCCGAACGAACTCTTGCTAATAGCTCTTTCACCGCAGTTTGAAAGCGATCGCTTTCTTCCGGTTGCCACGGGGTAGGGCCAAGGGGATCGCTCCAGTCCAAGGCTGTATCATGCCATCTACCGAGCGATCGCAATTGTTCAGAGATGTCAGCGTTGAGTCCTAATTCTTCAGGTTCAATCGGACCTACGTCAAATTTATTCCGTGCCACATCATTACCGCACCAAAACGGTGAATCACAGCCCCAGTCATAAAAAAATCGAATTTGGCAATTCTGCGTTGATTGATTCACAATGCTTTTACCCTGCAATGGATCATGTAGCGATCGTTCCAGTCTTCTACGCTCTCTTTAACTCCAACAAGTTTGATAGCAATCCCAGTATTTATGTAGGTAAGGAAGTATTTGTAAATGGTGTAAAGCAGCAAGGATTGAGATTCAGGATAAACTGCAATATCAATTGAGACATCACTTAGGACGAGAGGCCGACTCTATGGTTGTGATCGGAAATTCTCAATCGGTCAAACTGACGGAAAAAAGCAGGGCCGAAACCCTGCTCTGTGGCTGTGTGTAGCTGGCTATTTGTTTTAGGCTTCCGCGATCGCTTCTCCTAGTCTTTCGCCGAACTCAGACTGCAATTGCTTCCCAAATTTAGGAAGAAACTGTTCACTCATGACCTGCCCAGCCTTCAAGTGCTCATTTAGCTTGACTTCGGTTGTACCCATTGCTTGGGCAGCAAGAGCGATTGTGGTCTTATCCATAACTACTTACTCCTAGCTTTCCGCGATCGCTTCTCTTTAACTGGCTTCTCCTCAGCCGCCGGCTCTACTGCGACTGGCATTGATTGACCTGGCTTCAAGTCTAGACCCCAATCAAAGATTCGTTCTACTGCCAGCACGCAAGTTTCGATCGCCATAGTCCAAGCTCGACTTTCAGCTGCGTCCATTGAACTTTCAGCTTCAATATTGCTGGTAACTAAATCCCGGTAGGCGTCGAGAGGTGCCAGAAGCACATGGATTAATTCATGGCGCAATGAGTCAAGAACATCCTCCTCACTCTCAGCCATGTGTGGGTCAATTCGAATTGTGGCCCGCTGATAGGGCAGGTTGGTCAAGCATGACGCAACCCAGTTCGAATTATTGCCAGCAGGCTCATACAAAACTGAAACCCTCCAGGCCTGCACACCGAGCTGACGCATCATTTTGAGGATGTTGGCATCCACAATCTCCCGACATTTGCTTGCATCCATGCCCATAACTATTTCACCGCCTCCAATACTTGACTACCTACCCAGTTCAGTAGCGCAGCGATGAGGAATGCCGCGATCGCTGACTGCCATTGAGCATGCGCCAAAAACCAAATGAAAGCGCATGCTGACCCTACCCAAGCTGTTATCAGTCCCAGCAACATCAGTCCTATCACTCTCATCTACTTAACCCTCGCTGCTGCTTTCATGGATGCGGCTAGCGTTGGGTTCTCGCGCATCATGCGGCCTTGTGCAGTCAGGTTGAAGCTCTCCTTCTTCCAGGGGTTTACTGTGCCAGAACCACCGGAACCTTGAGAGGGAACTGAGCCAGAACCATTGGCACCATTGGCCTTGAACTGGTTCTGATATCTCGGCTGGTCTTTCAGTCCACCTAGGAAGTCGGCGATCGCTACTTCTTTATATTCGTCCCCAGAGACCAGCTTGCCAGCCTCGCTCAAGCGGATTTGGGAACCAACCAGCATGAACAACTGCTCAGGGTCGAACACGTTATATTCGGGCTTTGAAAGCTCAAGGATGGTTGTAGTCTTCAGTTTCTCAGCAGCAAGAGTTTTCTGCTCATTCTCGCGATCGAGTTTCTCTTGAGCCCGCTCTTTCTCGATTTGCTCCAATCGCTTATCGAAAGCAGTCTTGTCCTTGTCGTAAAGTTCTTGGTATTTAGACTTGCTCTCAGAATCAAGGCTTTCGTAGCGCCCCTTGATTTGCAGCAGCTCATCGATGTCAACGTCGGCGTGTGCCTCGAACTTCTTGAATTTGTTCAGCTTGCCCAGTAGTTCATCGCGCTTACGGAGTAATGCAACCTTCTCTTCACCCAGGCCAGTTACTTCGGTTTCAGCGGTGGTGATGAGGGTTAGTGCTTGGCTTTTCAGTTCGGCATCAGAGCTTGCTTCGATCAGTTGCTTCAGTTGCTGGAGAGTCGTCATAGTTTCCCATAGGGCCAGGCATAGCCCGGTGTTAAGTTCGTCGGGCGTATGGTTCCTACGGGATGGGATTATGGGCGATCGCGCCTAGAATAGAATTGCTTCTGGGGCGGGCTGGGTTATACCCGCAGTAATGTTGCCTTTGGGTTCGACTCCTTGACATCTGGGGCCACAGATAGGAAACGAGGTCGTTGCCATTCAGGTTCGAATCCTGACGGAAGTATTGAGCGATCGCCAGTGATTCAAATGTGTTGCTTGATAGGGCTCAAAGTCTTGCGGAATAAGTCCTTAAGGGCGATTCAAATCATTTTATTGTGTTAGGGTGCTGGGACTCCGTTTCAAGCCAAGGATGGTGAAAGACTGCCCTCTCGCAGATGTAGGACGGAATTGAGGAAGGGTGATTAAGATGAAAAGAGCATTAAAGATTGCAGCGATCGGCATCATTGGGGTAGGTGGGTTAGCCTTCATTGGGCTGCTGTATGGGATTTCTGCGTGGTTGCTTTGGAATGCAGTTATCTCTCCAATATTCGGGCTACCAGAGATTGCATTCTGGCAAGCGCTAACGTTATCGGTTCTCTGCTCGCTGCTATTCAAGTCTTCAAGCAGCAGAAAAAAGGACTAGTTGCTTTATTTAAATCATGAGGGCATCGTGACCGACGGGCTATTTAATCACTTAAACTGGCAAACTGTTCAAGCTCTACATGGCAAATCACTTCAAGGAATTGAATCAATCCATCCACCAGATTAATGTGCGCGATCGCCCCTTCTAAGCATCCCTAAACACAATCCGACAGCGGCAGCGGCTGTTGCACTCGCAATCAACCCCCGGCGCAACAACCTGACCGATAGGCAGCCATAAGCCCCTGGTTGAGTGACCCAGGCAAGATGAACAATGTCGAGCTTGGCTGTCTAGGCTGCGCTTTGCCTCCCTCGCACCGTAGCTCTCACGGGTCAGCTTCTCCGACTTAAAGAAGGCAGTTCTAGCACTCACCCCATAGGACTTAGCACGGGCAAGGATCTGCTTCTCACTCAGCTCACCTTGGCCGATCGCGTCTCCAAACCCTTGCAAGTACTTATATTGCCGCTTCAACTCTTGCCCAGCGGTGCCAAAGTGACGGGCATTCAGTTGCTTCTCTCCACCTGCACCAAATGCCGCCATCCTCAAATGAGAGAGTTTGACATCCTCAGCCATCCTCAACTGAAACTCAGTCACACCAATTTTGTCTTGGGTCAGCAATCGCGCATGACCACTCAACCGAGTTTCTAGCCGTGCTGCCTCGGCATCAACCAGCCGCAAGACTTCGGCACGGGCAATAAAACGGCGATCGCCCCCGTGAAATTGTCCGGTTCGGCGATCGTAGGTGACTTTGTTCACTGGATTCGTGGGTCGTAAGCATTGATTGCTACTCTTCCCATTAGCCCAGTTGAGGCAAAGGTTTCAAGATTATGCGTGCAGCGATCGCTCGGGTGAAGTAGAGGGGGCGATCGCTCTAGTGAAGTGAAGAGGGGGCGATCGCGCCACTGATTCAGCCCCCTCAGCAGTGCGATCGCCTTACCTCTAAGGTGCCCAATCGTGCCCCATGTAGATTCCTTGAAGTACCGTTGTTGCTGCTGATTGGGATGGTTTTTGGGAGTGAGCTAGGTGCTGGGACGGTTGGTACAGCAGGCGATCGGATTTTTGAATTGGTTTGAATTGGGCTTTTGGGGCTTCGATCCCGTGTAGGTGGGGTTTGGGTCAAAAGGGGCCAATTCAAAATTTGGGGTGGGCTAGTGGGGATGGTGAAGGAATAGAGAGGCGATCGCGTTTTCCATTTTGGGGAAATCGGGGTGACTCTGACTCACAGTCAGCTATTGATCCTCCGACAGGTCTTCTAGATGACGTTCTACGACTTTAGTATCTGGATGTTCATCTCCTAGGGCTTTACAACGGATGCTCAATCCTTCAGTCAGCAGGAGCTCGGCTGCTTCGTAACATCCTTGAGCTTGGTACAAGTTAGCCAGATTGTTGAGACTGGCAGCTATATAAGGATGCTCATTGCCTAAGGTTCTACGACAGATGCTCAGGGCTTCAGAGTAGAGGGGCTCGGCTGCCTCATAACGCCCCTGAGCATCGTACAAGGCAGCCAGATTGTTGAGAGTGAGAGCTGTATCTGGATGCTCATTGCCTAAGACCTTGCGACGGATGCTCAGAGATTCATTCAGTAGGGGCTCGGCTGCTTCGTAACATCCTTGAGCTTGGTACAAGTTAGCCAGATTGTTGAGACTGGCAGCTATATAAGGATGCTCATTGCCTAAGGTTCTACGACAGATGCTCAGGGCTTCAGAGTAGAGGGGCTCGGCTGCCTCATAGCGCCCCTGAGCATCGTACAAGAGGGCTAGATTGTTGAGACTGGTCGCTGTATCTGGATGCTCATTGCCTAAGACCTTGCGACGGATGCTCAGAGATTCATTCAGCAGGGGCTCGGCTGCCTCATAACGCCCCTGAGCTTTGTACAAGAGGGCTAGATTGTTGAGACTGGTCGCTGTATAAGGATGCTCATTGCCTAAGGTTCTGCGATAGATGCTCAGGGCTTCAGAATAGAGGGGCTCGGCTGCCTCATAACGCCCCTGAGCATCGTACAAGGTAGCCAGATTGCTGAGACTGGTCGCTGTATCTGGATGGTCATTGCCTAAGACCTTGCGACGGATGCTCAGAGATTCATTCAGCAGGGGCTCGGCTGCCTCATAACGCCCCTGAGCTTTGTACAAGAGGGCCAGATTGTTGAGAGTGAGAGCTGTATCTGGATGCTCATTGCCTAAGACCTTGCGACGGATGCTCAGAGATTCATTCAGCAGGGGCTCGGCTGCCTCATAACGCCCCTGAGCTGAGTACAAGGTAGCCAGATTGTTGAGACTGGTCGCTGTATCTGGATGCTCATTGCCTAAGACCTTGCGACGGATGCTCAGGGCTTCAGAGTAGAGGAGCTCGGCTGCCTCGTAACGCCCTTGAGCATCGTACAAGGCAGCCAGATTGTTAAGACTGATAACTGTATTGGGATGCTCATTGCCTAAAACTTTGCAATAGATGCTCAGGGCTTCAGTCAGCAGGGGCTCTGCTCTGCCGTAATATCCCTGCTCGTAGAATACATAGCCTAACATGGCCGCTCTCTGGGCCGTTGCAGCCGTTGCCTCAAAATTACTCAGCCCGATGTTTGCATTGTGACGCTCCGCAAACTCGTTTGCCGCTTCTATTTGTCCCATCTTTCTACATAGACGAGACAGAGACTCCAGCAAGATTAAAGTTTCGCCATGAGCCGGACCGAAGACGATTTCTGCCGCATCCAGCGCTTGTTCGTATTGAGCCAAGGCAGTTGGGTACTTATGAGCCCCCATACGCTCGTAAATGTACCCCAACAGGGCTTGACTGAGGATGGCTAAAGGATGCTCGCTTCCTCCCACTGCTTGAGCGAGTTGCATCGCTTCAGTACAGAGACGTGCTGCTTCATCTCGCTGGTTGTTGTAGACCCTGAACAACGCTGCTGTCTTCTTCCAGCCTGCTAGCTGTAGGGGTTGAGTGCCTGGGTGAGCTTGCAAAATTTGCAGAGCTTGTCCACTGAGTGTCACCGCTTCTGAATAGTTGCCCTGTCTGGCTGCCACTTCAGCCTGACGGTTCAATACCTCTGCCACTTCAGGAGAGTTAGCTCCGAATAGAACTGTGTACATTTGACGCGATCGCAAACACGCATTGTTCGCATCAAACGTCTGCCCTAGACGAAGATACACTTGAGCCAGAGTTAACTCCACTGTTGCGGCCTCTGCACTGTTCTCCAGTTGCAAAGCGCTCCACTGGGCTTTGGCCTGCTCTAACGCTTTGAGGGCACTCTCCCACTGTCCCAGCTGCATCTGCGATCGCCCCAATAGAGTCAACGCAACTGCAATCGGTTGGCTCGGTTGATCCGGTTTGCCTGCTCCAATCAAGCATTGCAGCATGAAGATCAACGCTTGATGCCCTCCCTGTTGTTGCTGCGGCACTTGCTCTAAGAACCAGCTCATCGCTTGCTTCGGCTGGATGGCTTCTAGGCCATGATAGAGAGCTGCTTCTAGAGAGCTGAGCTGATTGCCTGCATCGGCATATTCTGCCTGGTAGTACTGATATAGCTCTTGGTGAATCTGGCTGCGCTCGGCAACAGGTTGGCTCTCTTGCAGGGATTGCCGCATCCCTGGATTCAATTGCCATTTTTGCGCTGCAACTAATTCGATATAAGGTGATGCCACCACTTCACTCCAGCGATCGCGCCAGAGATCGAGCTGAAAGACTGACATCAAGTGCTCAAACACCTGCTGATCCCAGGTGCGAGGAACCGAGAGGATTTGCAGCATCCGGCGCTCGTCTGGCTCCCAAGCAGCATCCAACTTGAAGAACAGCTCCTGCAAGTTCTGAGCAAAGTCGGCAGCTTGCGGCAGTCTTCGAGTTTTGATCGTGCTCCAAGCCTTCACAGCGGCACTTAACTGGAGCGGCAGACCTTGAGCCGACTGGATAATAGTCTCACAGAGCGATCGGTCCTCAATGCCAGCCCTTTGCAGCCAGTTCCAGCTCTCTGCCTCACTCAAGGGCAGGAGGGGAATTTGCTTCTCAGCGGGCACAAAACTAAGGGGACGCTCTGAAAAGAAGACCCACAAAACATAAGGGTTGGGCTCTGCCATCAATTGCTCTAGCCAAGCACAATGTCCGGACTCGTCGAGCAAGTCGTCATAACCGTCTACCAGGATGACCACATTTTGCTTGTGCTCGCGCAGGTATTGCTTGAGACTCTCGGTGAAGTAAGAGGGCAGCAGTTCTAGCACCTCATAGGGGTCACCACACTCATCGAGCTTCTTGAGGTCGCAGCCGCTTTCCTTGTACCAGTGCCAGACAGGCTCTGAGAATTTGATTAAGAACCAGATCAGCTTGGAGGCAGTCCCGACCCAAGGCAGGCTTTTCTGTAAGTCTGCTACCAAGGCTCCCAGCAGATCCCCCGCAGTGCTGATGGTGTCTGCCTCATCCATCCGGTCAGAAAAATCAGTGGGGTCAAAGGCAATATGCGGATTCGCCAACGCCCAGTAGTAGGCATAGGCAAGGTCAAAGCAGCGCAGGTCTACTCCCTGACGCCCTAAAGCATTTCTCAGCAACCGAACGCCTTGCTCTAAACCAGGTGTACTGTGCTCTTTGAGCCCAGAGCCATTGAGGACAACGGGTAGATTGGGTGGCTGCAAAGACCTAGCTAGAACCTTCCGCAGTCCTGTCTTGCCAATCCCAGAAGGACCATAGAAGACTAAAGTGTTCTGCGCTTTATAGCCGAGAGCCGCGATCGCCTGCTCAAGTCGGGTCTGATACTGGGGACGGGGAAGGAGAGGCAGCATGATGGCGGTTCCTGAGAATCGAGTAGATCTGAGCCGTAGACGCTTGAAGTCCCACGATTCTAGTCTTGGCCACCCCGCTCCTCAGTAGAACCAGCCAAATAAATTCACACAGCTTTCAAGATTCCCAGCAGTGCTTGAAGCCAGGATGAGTTAATTGGGCGATCGCTAGTGCCTTTGATATTCAGAAACTTTCCGATTATTTAGACTGTGTTGATAGGTAGTACAGGGGCTCAGAGAAAATGTCCAAAGTTCGGACAACTAGCAGGGGCGATCGCAACTAAAAACTTTTAGGCGCTAGTCTATTCTTCGCTCTTCATCAAGTTGACGCCAGAATTTGGCATCTTGTCGTGAACTAGATATTTCATACTGCGCCCATTCTCGGACTCTCCTAAGAGGGTGATTGATAAACTTCTTAGCTATTTCAGCCTCTTTTTCTTTTTGAGAAGCTATATCACCAGAGTAGACTTGAAGGCTATGTGATCCAGAGCAGAAATATCGAAATGTACTATCATCTTCTTCAAACTCTGATAGCACAAACTCTGTGAACGCTGGAACTACAGGATTTCCAACTTCATCTAAATAAGGAATTGGCAAGCTTCTGGCAATCCTCTGTGCTCCAACAACACCAACTTCGCGCAACCACTTTTGCATAGCCTCAAAAGGGAGCGATCGTATAAGGAATCGAAACTCTTCTATGTAGAACTGCCAACTATACTCCTCATTGAGGATAACTTCTCCTACCTTTTGCATCACTTGCTCCGAACGAGCCTCAGCCAAGTCAACAAGAATTTTTTCAGCTGTCATCTTTTGTTGGGAATCCTCAGAGACAAGAGCAAGACTAGCGATTTCTATCGCCTCATCTATATCAATTCTTGCCATGTCTCTCAAAATTTGATCCCAGTGGTAATCTTCTCCACAAGTATTCCTTGCAGTTTCCTCTAAAAGCTCCCATATTAGGGTTCGGATAGCAGCATCAGCCTGAATGAGCGATAGCTGGCTTTCTCGTTGCTCGCTTTGTAAGCGATAAGCTACTAGCTCTATAGCTGTCTTAATGACTGATTCTGTTGGTTCCTGCTTTATGGAACTAACAAGTCTTTTGAGAATCTCATGAAACTCTTCCAGAAAAAGGGGTCGTTGAGTTAGACCAAGTATAAATTTACCTAAATAATTTAGCGATAAGATTCCAGCATCAATTAACCTCAAGGCCCTCTCTAATGCCTTTGTATCTATACCACCTGCTGTAAACAATTCGAGAGCACTAGTAGGTGCTTGATTCTCAAGCTGATCAATCCAGTGATTTATCGCATCAATGTGCTGAGGATGATTCTTGAGAACACTCCATACATAGCCTCGCGCTAAACCAGTAAACTCTGTACCAGCTACTGCGTTCATTATGGTGTTCAGACAAGATCCCTCAGAATCTTGTAAGCCGATCGCTTCTCCTAGAACAGCTGCACTACTTGCTTGACTTGAGCAAAGCCACTGCATCTCGGACTTTAAAAGTTCTTGCTGCTCACAAAGCTGTTTGGCTAGATTTGCTAATTCTGCATGCCAACGCTCTTGATCATTTTTGAATGAATAGTGCCAAGGAGATTTTCCTACGATGTTGATGAGCCTTCCATGAAAATCAGTTGGGCTAAGACTTTGTAACCACTCCTGTACTTCTAGATGGGCAGCATAATTGAAATGCGCCAATCTTTCTAAATTCTCGATTAGTTGAAACTTCAAACCCTCTGACACATTGTCTCGGGAAAAGATTATTTTTATTTGCTCAAAATACCCATTAGTCAAGAGCATACGTAAATGCCTGATTATGCATTCCAGTGCTCCATCTCGAAGGCGGAAATTTCTACTTTTTGCGGCTTCTGATAAAACTTCCATTCCTAAATCTATACATTGTTTAAGTTCCTGCTGATCTTTAGGCATCCATTCGGATGGGGGAAGTTGGCCAGATACTATATACGAACGTACTATACGAGAGCCTCGTTCTTTAAAGATATGGTTCAAACTGTTAAGAGCAAGCGTGACCTGCTCTTCATCATCTGTAAATAATCTGAACCTCAATAAAGTGAGGCGTTGAGTAAATGGTGTTGCCGTTCCAGAAAGAAAAATACTGAACAGCTGTTGCCAAACATTTGTAGCGTTATTAGCTATGCTGATCTCTGATTCAGCTAATGCTAGTTTCCAGAGAATGTGCTCTGCATGTGGCAAGAAGTCAGGAAATGCAGCCATTCGCTCTGCAAGCCATACTAATGAACGACGTGATCCCCCTCGCAATCCACCGGGCATCTCCAAAAGCTCATCTTTAGAAGCTTGATCAATTAGCTGCCGCAAAAGTGGGAGATAGCTCTTTGGATCGGTGTCTACTAACACCACGAGTCTTTCAACCTTGAAGGTGTCGGCTAAATCAATAGGCTTGATGGTGGTAGCCCACGACCGAAAAAAATCTCCGACAACATAGCGCACCTCTTCCGAAGCACTAATAGACACACTTTCGAGGAATGACTCTAAGAGTGAGTCTGGAATTTTTGACAAGAAGGAAGATGGATCATATGCCGCCCATCTTTGCCACGCGCCGCTAAAGGATACCCGAGCAATAATAGCTGGGGTAATGTAGAGATAACGACCCGCAAAAGCCACAAAGCCAGGCGCATCCTTTAACTTGTTTAAGGTTTGAATGACTTCAGCTGTATCTAAGTTTAAAGTCTTACAAAGGCAGTCGAGTTCTTCTCCTACGTCATCACGAAAACCTACCTTTCGAAAGAGTGATATGGCTTCTACTTTTTCCAGAAGCTTATCCTCATTATTTAGACAGTTATGGAAGTAGTCTTCGATACTTATCAAAGCTTCCCTAAAACTGCTCCTACCTGTTGATGCATCCCTCTTACAAAGCTCTGCTGCGAATCTTACAAATCCGCGCGATAGCTCCACGTATCCACGCCGTCGGTCTGCTGGAACCAGAGGGAAGTTGCTCTTTAGGATGCTATCAACATCATCTTCAGGTATGTTTTTAAGCCAAATCTCTGCTGCAGCCGTTGACGTGGCTCTCCCGGAGTTGTCCAGGCATATAACACGAATCCTATCACTATGCCCTGAAAGAAGGTTTATAAGTTGATGTCTCGTTTTCAATAAGCACTCATCAGCTACTAAAATTGCTCTAGCTGAAAAATCATTCGCTAGGGCATGAGCAACTTCTAGCACTTGAGCATCGATTGCATATAAAACTAGATGCTTAGCGCCTTCTACACTCGCTAAGGTTTCATAGACAAGCCTTGTTTTTCCGACTCCAGCCTCGCCCTGGATTGGAAGAGTTACTTCAATACAAGACTGATTAAAATCAATGTGTTCAAGAATACTTTGTTGAACTGCAGCCCAGGCTTGGATCTCAACAAAGATAGGCGTTGACACTGTAATATTTGGTCTCCACGCCTCAAGATGGAGTAGCCGCATCAATCCAGGCTTAAAGAATTCAATAACTATTCCTGGGCTCCAACCAACCCATTCAGCTAGATCTGATGCTGCAATTACCTTTGACTTAGGTGCTGAAGCATTTAACCGTTTGACTTCGCTATCAAGAATTTCTTCCCATTTCTGTTTTGTAACTGGTGGAAGATCATCACAGATACATAATCGATAGCCATATCCTTTTTTGATAAGTTCTGCGGAGTAAGGCTTTCTTACTTCTTTACACAAGTCCGCTTTACTAACACTGCTATAGTCAGTAGCTTTGTACTGCCAGCATGTAGGCATGTTCATCCAGCCAGTTAGACTAGAAGCAATAGCGCTATGAACTGCAGCATCAACGCCTTTATCAGCAATGGTTGTGCGATGATTGGTGCTTATTTTTGACAAAGGTATGCCTTGTTTGTAAGCTTCGGCCCTCACTAAGGCATCTACAAACTGAGTGAAGCGCCTGCCACTGGATTGGAGTTTTAATTTAAGAATGTTGCAAGTATCTACCTTCCACATCAATTCACCCACTATGATGGCTCTACATTAACCTCTAGGAAATTAAACTTCCACACAACTTATCCAAGTAGCATCAGCTAGACCATAGCTTTGAGCCATAGCAATTAAGCTTTTTAGGCGGAGTTAAAATCGATTTTTGCAATACGTTTAGCCCAACATCTGCCTGAGTCGGGCGATCGGGAATGCGGCCGCTAAGAAACCCCAAGGCTCCCACTCGTCATCATTAGTCAGGATGTATTGCTCTCCTTCAATCAATTGACTGGCAGTCACCAACCTCAGCTTATGAGCCAAGTCAAACCATTCTTTGAAGCCTGGCTCTGCGGCTTTGGCTGCTTTGGGGTGTTCACTGGCTCCCAGTTTCCAGCATTGACTAATCGCATCTCGAAGTAGGCCGATCGGATTCCTCACTTCATGCCTGTCTCGATACTCAACAGCCGCTGCCAGAGCATCGCTCACCACGTTCAATGGAGCGGCTAAAACTTCAGCCTTCAAAGGCGAAGTGAGCGGAAATCCCGCTTGTTCAATTTTTTCAAAAATTGCAGTTTGAGCGGCGGCGGAATCAGCGCCCTCTGCAACCTGTTCCACTTGTGACCCAAATGCTTCTAGAACGGGCTGAGACTTAACAGGCAGGGGAGCGCTTGCTGGCTTGGCATCTTCAGATTTCTCTAAACCCACAACAACAGGGCGGGTGGGTGGCTCCGTTGTTGTGGTGTCTATTGAGGTGTCTAGAGTGGAATCTATTTCTATATGATCACCACTCGTTTGGGAGTTGATGACCTCTGAACTTGGAGTTGAACTCCCAGAATCCGAGGCATCATCTCCTAGATTTGTGAAATGAGACGGAGCAAGGGTTTTAGCCTGTTTCTGGGCTAAGGCTTGTTCAATGGCCTCTCGGTTGAGTTGGTATTGGTAGGCGCGATCGTACTTCGCTTTGGGGTTGTTGCGCCGTTTGAGGAGCTGTAGTTTGTTTGTCAGCTTGGCGAGGGCTTGGCGGATGGTCTCGATGCTGTACTCCTCAAACAGATGCTCTCGGATTTGCTCTAGAGTGAGGCGTACCCAATCATCGAGCTTGTGCTTGGCTTTCCATGCCTGCCAACCTTCGATGATGGCGAGGATTTTAGCCGCGCAGTAGTTGCGCTGGGTAATCTGCACGTACTCTTTACAGAGCTTGAGGTAAGTCAGGTTAGGGGTAGCGGTGCTCATCGTGGCTGCACCTCCGTCTCGAAGCTGTGACGCACGGGTTCAATGAATTTATGTGGGGTGGATTGGTCGAGTTCGATGGCGTACCACCAGCCGTTCTGATACTCCATGCCAATCACGGTGCCGTGTTCGTTCCACTCGTCGTTGATGCGGACTTGCTGCCAGAAGTGGAAGCGGGGGCTAGGGATGCCCCTAGGTATGGGGAGGCTCAGCTCTGGAGTCTGGCTCCTAGGTTTAGAAGCACAGACTCCTAGAGTTTGAGAGCGTTTGACGGTATCCGCTAGGCGCAATAAATAAGGGACGTAGCCCGGACGCTTACGCCATTCTTTGCCCCAGAGCTGCACATCGGTCGGCAGCACGCCGCAAGCATGGGCCAAGGCTTGATCGCACGCTTGCTTGTAGTTCTGGAGGTGCAGAGGATGGAACACCCAGCGCTGGCAATACTCGACGGGTTCTAGCGGTTGGTGCAGGGTGTGGCAGATGCCAGAGAGCACAGCTTGAATCCGAGCCTCACGCGATAAAGGCAAATGGCTAGGCACGAACTCACAAGCACAGCTTGCCGTTTCAAGGGTTTCTAGGTCTGACTCATGGGCACATTCAATCGAGTCTGGCTCCCAAGTTGGGCTATCAGGCTGGAACTCTAGTTCGTAGTGCCAGCCCGCAGCAGGGCCACTGCGCTCGTATTGCAGGCCCACAATCACGCCGATCTCATCGTTGCGCTTGAGCCTGACTTGCTGATTGAAGCTGAACTTAGGGAAAGTCCAATCAGGGGGGAGGGTTAGGCTGTGCATGGACTCACCTCCCGCAGTGCTAGGTCTGCTTCCTTTACGTCTTCGATGCCGCTACTCGTCGGGCTGCTGGGGTCTACCTCGACCAGGTAGGACCAGCCCACCCAGTCGAGGCTGTTGGACATCGCCTCAGACATGCGAGGGGTGAAGTACTGCAAGCCGCGAATGATGCCGTAGTTTGGGTCTTGCTTTCCCCACTGTACCTGTTGCCCAAACTGATACTTGGGCAGGGGCAAGTCTGAGGGGAGTAGGAGCAGGCGAGATTTTAGCTTCTGGTTTTGGTGAAGTTGGTGCATCAGACGGCCTCCCGGATGACTTGACTCCAGCCTGCATATTCGGCGTAGTTCATCTGGCCTTGCTCGTACAGCTCGTCACACATCGAGTGGAAGATGGAGCGGAACAGCCAGCGATCTAAAAACTGCTTGCCTGCCTCGACCGCAGCTTGAGGCGAAGGGTAGGTAGTGTCGTTGCTCATGAACTCGCCCTCAGCCGTGAGCAGTTGAAAGGTGAAGCCACTGGGAGCCGTGACAGGGCAGAGGTAGTGCGCTTTGTAGACGAGACCATAGAGGTGAATAAAAGCGGTGCTCATGACTCATGCTCCTGCTGCTTGGGTCGGAGGGGGAATAAGCGCTGCATCCCAGTCTCGAAGGACACGTAGAGATGCTTGTATTCGTCTGGGTTGAGTTGATTGCTGTCTCTGAGCTCTTGCAGTAGGTGCTGCATGGTAGAGCTGGGGTTGGTCCAAGTGACGTAGTTCACCGCAGCGTGAATGGCATCAGCGGCGAAGGCAAAGGAGCTTTTGATGGTGGCGAAGTTCTTGCCTCTCGGGTGCTTGGCCTTGGCGCTCCAACCGTCTTCGTCAAAGGTGACTTGGATGAGCCAGCCCCGGTAAAGAAACTCGATGGCATCGTTAGTCATGGCTGTGCTCCCGGTATAGCTGGAACTCTTGTTCGAGGCTGGGTTTGTGAACTGGCTCTTGGGCGAGTTGGGCAGTTTGTTGAGCAATGCGGGTTTCGAGCTGAGCTTTGTGAATCAGCTTGTGGCGAATCTGTTCAGCGCTGAGGCTGTAGCAGCGAGAGCAGACTTCACCCCAGCTCACGCCAGAGTCACTGTAGAGAGTGGCGATGATGCTAAACGGTTGCAGCGGGTAACGCTGATCGCAGATCGGGCAACAGAAGGGGTTGACCCAACCCCCGACGCGAGTGAGTTTGAGTTGCACGGCTCAGTCCCCCATCACAGAATGAATGGCGGAGTCAAGAATGCTGAGGTCGTCAGCGGTGTAGACATTCACCATGCGAGTGGTGCCGCCAACGAATTGCTCACGCTTCTGAGGAGGGCGACCGTGACGAGCACGATAAAAAGCAGCGGCAACCTGACCGATTCTGAGCAGTTGCTTGGTGTTGGGGTTGTAGCCCAAGTCGAGGCAGCGGTCTGAGATAGGGACTTCTAAGCGTTTGGCTGGCTCTGGCTCTGCTACCTCAGTCAGTAAGGCAGAACTTTCAGGCAGTAGCCGCTCCTGCATGAGCAGGTTCATTAACTGATCTTTGAGCAGCATCTTCTGACGGTCATCGAAGCCGCCGAGCTGATTGCCGATCTCAACTGCCTCCTTGAGCAAAGTGAAGCGATCCGGTGAAGGAAGAGCAGGGGGTTCAGGAGTGGGAGCAAGAGCCGGAATAATGTGCTCTACTGCATCCAACAAAGAAGTTCTGATCGCTTTAGCAATTTCAGAGTCCCGCAGCAGCATGCCGAGACGCAGAGCAGCGCGAGGAGTCCAGACTAGAGCCTGACTGGTTTTAGATGGTATGGACAAGATGTCCACAGCATCCCTTAAGTCTTGACCCCGTAATACTTTCAGTCCATCTGTTTCAAACTCATCTCGATGTCGCTGACAGAGCTTCTGAACTGTTTCAACATCCGTTTCATAGAACTCTGCCAGATGGTGAGAAGAGGCAAGCCCTACCCCTTGCCACAGAGCAAAGAATAGGGCTTTGGTTTTGTTCAATACTTCAGTCGCACGGTCATGGGATACCTGTGCTAGCTGATTGTCACGTGCCGATTTAGACTCCACTAACACGGAGTCGGATACGATAGTCATGGCTTCACCTGAGCTAAAGGGTTTTAGGTGGAGTGCAGAGGCGATCGCTTGGCCTGAGAAACTTGGCGATCGCTTCCAAAGTGGATGAAGAAATTAGATTAGAGGCACGAAGGCCACCAAAATATTCAGTCAGCCTAAAAAACTTCTGGCTTTAACCTCCAAATTTTTTTAAGGTGGTACTTTTCCACTGCACTAAGACTTCGCCGTCTAAGGCAGCGATTATGTCCATGAAGGTCTCCAGAGTTGGATTACCATCATCGGATATTGCCTTAGCAAGCATATTGCGGCGGTTAACAGGGGTAGCAGACTTATCCCCCTTTGCTTGTCTAATTTCGCAGTAGCGACGGTTAAGGGCTGCAAGGTCAAGTCCTAGTTCCTCCATTCTTTCTCTAATCATCGACATATCCATCCCTACATGCCCTCCTAAGCATAGAAATAAGCTTAGGAGGGCATAGCTGTGGTTTGCAACAGCCTCAATCAAGCGATCGCCGCTGTATAAGTCTCAATGTAAACCATAGAAAGTTTATTGACAAGCCATAAAAAGCATTGACTATGCCATAAAAAGCATATAGTATTTAAAACAAGAGGTGGTAGAGCCGTCTGGACAACTTCTCTACCACCTCTCAAATCAACCCTTAAGTCAAAGGTCTTGAAACTATGCTACTCCAAACCCTAGAAACCGCTCAAGACGAGCGGGGTTCCGGTCGTGTTCAAGCAACGGCTCAGCTAGAACTCGAAACCTACTTAGAGGATCAAGTTCGCTCCATTGCCCCTGCCAAAATCGACAGCCTCTCTCTGGTTGATGGGTACACCTACCTCTCGATAAATGACGAGAGCCGCCCCATCACCAAGCAGCCCATCCGCTTAATCATCCAGCTCGAAGACTGCCAAGGCAACGAGCGCTTAGTTGACCTAGTGACCAACAACGATCGCTTTGCCTTCATCACTCGCATCATCCGCAATCACTTCGATGCTTGCTGGAAGATCAACGAGACCTGGACTCCTACGGACGGTTGCCCCTTCTAGATGACAAAAAACGATCGCTCCTCTGTATGCGGTAGGGGCGATCGCAACTTTTCCTTTACGATTCTCTTTCATTCAATCAGCGAACTCATGCGTTTAGATCCGTACTCCCACGCGATCGCACCATTTCCCACCTCGACACATTTAGTGGAAAGCCATGAACTTACAAGACTACCCCCAAGCCATTGCCCAAGCCTCAACTCTCGTCAACGATTTGGAATTCCAGATCAGCCAAGCCAAGCGAGTGATCACCGCTGTAGAAGGCAGAGTTGATTCTCAAGTTGCCTTTGGTGACTACAAGAATGATCCTCAGCGTAAAGCCGCCCGCTTTGATCTGCTCCACGGTGATGCTGACTACCAGGGAGCACTGCACAACCTCGGTCAACTGATTGCAGCTAAAGCTAAGGCAATGGTTGAGCTGGAGCTAATCCGCAATCAATATTCAGTCGCGAAGATTGAGGCGAGAGCCGAGATGGTGAGGCAGATAGCGGCTCTAGAGTGCGCCGAATTTGTTGGATTGTAGTTTCCCCAATTGGGGAAAAGCTCAAAATCCGAACTGTTCGGAATTTGAATGAGAGGCGATCGCTCTGACTCACACAAAAGGGTGATAGAGCGATCGCTCCTCCCAGCTTCCAAACTTCATATTCCGCAAATTGCGGATTTTGTAAGGGCGATCGCCTCAACAGTCTCAGATTTTTTCAAGCTCAAGCTACTACCCTAGATCCACTTCTCCTATGAAACGGCGATACCGCTACAGAATCTATCCCACCAAGACACAAGAAAAATCACTCGCACAGTTATTCGGCTGTACTCGCGTTGTCTGGAATGATGCTTTAGCGTTTTGCAAAACAGCTTTGGAGAGCGGGCTTAAATATCCTGGGTTTAGCACGTTATCTAGCCAATTCATCACTCAAGCCAAGCAAACTGAGGCAAGAGCTTGGTTATCTGAGGTTGCCTTTGCTCCTTTGCAACAGTCTCTTCGAGATCTCGATGAAGCATTTCGCAACTTTTGGAACTCAATCAAGGGCAAACGCAAAGGAGCCGCAATGAAGCCACCTCGGTTCAAAAAGCGCTCTTCTACCCAATCAGCGCGATTTACCCGTACAGCATTCAAACTAAGACAGCACAAGGTCTATCTAGTCAAAGTCGGCAACCTCAAGATTGAGTGGTCTAGACCGCTGCCAGCACAGCCGTCCTCAGTAACAGTCATTAAAGATCCTTCTGGTCGCTACTTCTTAAGCTTCGTTGTTGAGTGTGAACCTACACCCATGCCCCAGACGGATAAGGCTGTTGGCATTGACTTGGGCATCAAAACCTTTGCCACACTAAGTAATGGTGAGAAGATTGATGCCCCTATGCCGCTCAAGAAGAGCCTTAAAAAGCTTAGAAGACTACAGCAACGCTTGAGTCGTAGACAAAAGGGTTCTCGTCGTCGCGAGTTGGCTAGACTTCAGCTTGCTAAGCTATACGCCAAAATTACAGACATTCGCTCTGACTTCCTGCAAAAGTTGTCAACCAGGCTGATTCGCGAAAACCAAGCGATCGCCTTAGAGAACCTCAATGTGTCAGGAATGCTGAAGAATCGCAAACTATCCAGAGCCATCAGTGATTTAGGGTGGCGATCGTTCCGAGATATGCTTGAGGCCAAATCAGTCATGTACGGACGAGATCTGCACATCATCGATCGCTGGGAGCCAACCTCTCAAGCTTGCTCTTGCTGTGGGGAGAGAGGCGGAAAGTTAGATCTCTCTATTCGGCTTTGGGAGTGCTTGTTTTGTGGCACAACCCACGATAGAGACGTGAATGCTGCCAAGAATATCAAAGCCGCTGGGGGGCACTCAGAGGCTATAAACGGACGTGGAGGGCTACATAAGACTCGACTCGATCGAGCAGTGCCCAGTGAAACGTCAACCCACCAGGAACCCATTCAGCTCAGCCTGTTTGGGGAGACTGGAATCCCTGTGCCTTTAGGTTAAGGAGGATGTCAATGGCCCGTGCGTTTGTCATAAACAGCTTTATTCGGCATCACCTTGCAGGTAAGGCTTCAATTCTGAGTTAGCCGTTGCGATCGCTTTCCCCAGGTCTTTCACTCGAATTTTAGACAAGCGGAAAGTTGGCTCTCTCTATTTGGTAATAGGAGTACTTGTTTTGTAACACAAAGCCGCTGGGGGGCACTCAGAGGCTATAAACGGACGTGGAGGGCTGCGTAAGACTCGACTTGATCGAGCAGTGCCCAGTGAAGCGTCAACCCACCAGGAACCCATTCAGCTAGGTCTGTTTGGGGAGACTGGAATCCCTACACCTCATGTTAAGGAGGATGTCAATGACCGGTTCTTTTGTCATAGACAACTTTGTTCACTAGCTTCGTGGGTTGTAAGCATTGATTGCTACTCTTCCTGTCTTTCTATTGGTCAAAGGCAGCAGAGAGCTAAGTTCTGAGTGCTTAAGAGGGCGATCGCTCCGGTGAAGTGAAGGGGCGATCGCGCTACCAAGTCTTTGCCCCCTTAGCAGCGCGATCGGATCGGTGAGGTAATAAGGGCAAGCGGCGGGTAAACGGGATCGTTACCCCCCCATCCAACATCGGGCATTCTAAAGGCATTGCCTTACGATCACTTAGGTGTGGAAAAAGGAGACATAATGAGTGATTTTTATGAGTTTGCTCTACTGTTTACTGTTAAGCCAGATGTTCCGCAGGAAGTAGTTGGCACACTGCAATATATGGTTCAGGGGCAAGGTTTTGATTTTACCCCGACACTCAGTAATCCTTTATTTTCCGAGCCTGGAGGCACAGTTATTCACCCTTCAGGTACGCCAATACGTGTTTTACCCGCGTGGCATAGTTTTTTTCGGGATGGACATAGCGAGCTTGAAGAATATCTAACAGGAAGCTTTGGTAATTCATTTTCTGAAAATAGATTGGCAGTCCGCCAAGTCATTCATGAAGATGCTTTCTTTAATACCTGGGATGAGCTGGGGGAGTGGTTAGCTTCAATTAGCGCAACAGTAGGACTGGTTGGTTACTATCGAAACCTTGAAGACGACTCTATAGAAGACGCCAATTTCATTTGCTTTGAAAGTGGTCAACTATCAGAACCATCGATTGAGGATGTTCAAAATGTTGATGCTTTTCTACAAGACCTTGAAAATGCTCTGTCTGCCTCAGATACATAAACTATGTTCCAATAAGAGGCCAATTATAGGATTCAGGGCTCATCATTAAGCCAGCATCCGTTTTAGTCGGGCGATCGCATCACCAGACCATTGTCCCCTTAGCCATGCGATCGCCGCTCATCTACTTGACCAAAGCGATCGCAGTCACCCTTAAACGCTGGCCTGTAAGTAAAGCTTCAGCTCTAAATTAGCGGTTGTCATCGCCTGACGCAGCTCCTTCACCCGGATCTTGCTCAGTTCGCTGATTTCCTGCTGGGTCAGTGCCGTTGGGTTGGTCGGTCGGAACTTCTGTGTCATCGGGGTTTAGAACTCTGTCTTGTGGGCGATCGCTCGCCTCTAACTTCTTAATTTCGGCTTCAATGTCAAACTCATCTGGCAGGACCTCACCTTTCTTCAGCAACTCGAGCAGGGTTTCTAGGCTGATTTGCCCCATCTGCTGCAACTGCGAGTAGGCGGTTATGTCCTGAGCCATCAGAGCATTGAGATTAAAGTCACGATTCACCTGGCACGTTCCAGGTTCTTCTCCCAGGTAGGCGGCGTGGTATTCCAGGCAGAGGTCAAAGCCATCCTGCAAGCCCTGGGCAATCACAGCCATGATTGAGTCACCCTGCGAGCGATCGAGCTTCTTGGCTTCTGCCGACTCACCCACGTTCTTTTGCCCAACGATGGTGGCGAGGCCCAGAGCTGACATCTGTCCTTCAATGGTGTCGATGCGTGATTGTTGGGCATTGAAGCTTTCAACCGAACAAACCAACCACTCTGCCCGACCTTCCTTATTTTCAAAAACTAAAGCTTCATCTGCCCCAACAACGACATCCCCTTCCCCAGGGTCATAGCCGTAGAGCACCAACTTGGGCTGAGCTGCCAGGTGCAAGCTGTGGTCTAAGTCCGAACTGAGCTGATAGTGCTTGATATTTAAATGCGCGATTTCCAGCATTGGAGGCTGAACAACCACCTCTTTCTTTTTATTCGTATAGATGAAGACGAAGGGAATATAGGGCAGGCTTAAAAACCCGTCGTCAATCTGTTCAAACTCATCCTTGACCTTGCCAAAGAGTCGCCATCGGCAACGCCCCTCAAGCAGGTCATAGACCTTGATTCGCTCAACTTGGCGATCGCTAAACTCACCGTCTTCCTCGGTCACAACTTCTCTAATCCGAAGCTGGGTAAATCGTCTCAGGTTGCCTTGAATCTCATAACGCCAGCCAATAATCTCAGGTGCAGTGTAGTGGACCCAATAAGGTCTCAACCCTGCTGCAATCTGCTCAGAGAGCAACTGAATGCCATCCGATCGCGGGTAATCGACGAAGATGCCTGTGTAGCCGTGGTCGATCGCTGCCTCAAACACTTCATGAGCAAAGGTATTCAGGTCATCCCCCAGCAGGTTCACATTATCTAGGTGCTCGGTTGTCTTGGCTCTAGCCTCAACCTTGACAGGCTTTCGTAGCACCATCCCCACCAACCCACGCACCAACCGCGCATACCAAGGCGTGAGACAGGATCGGTTCCGTCGTCGTAGATAGGCCGTGTCCTTCTCAAACGGCTCAAGGGGCAGAAAGGCTTCGCCTCTATCCCGAATCTCTGAGGTTCCGCCTCGGACAGCCGAGATGACGGACCAGTAAGCCAACATTTGTTCGTAGGCAGCACTGGGCACCTCGACCCCAGATTTGCTGCTCTCTGGCATCGGGCCAAGTTTGGCATCAGGCTGGGGAGTTTTTTTGAAGCGATCGCTATAGGAATAAGTCACGGCTGGCAGGATAATTCTTGCCGCAAGAGTTCCTATGCTCATGAAAGGCGGGCGAGCGCTAACCAAAACGCTTTGGTTAATTTGTTTCAATCCGCAATCTACTAGGGACTAGATTGCTACGGCGCGAGCGCTGTAGGGATGAGACACGGCAAGCTAGGTAATTCTTGCCGAGATAGTTCCTATGGGTATGGAGAGGGCGATCGCTCTAGTGACGTGGTTGAATTTCTCTACTAAGCTTTGTTCACCAAGCCGAGAAAACTACTGTATGTGCGATGAACTTCCTGAAAATAAGAAATTTGTCATTGACCTCCTAGAGCAAGCTCTAGAGAGATATGAAGCTGAATATAGTGAACTGTTTGACCGATGGCGTGGACTAGAAAGCAAGGCCCAAGTGGCACTAACAACCTCTGGCATATTTGTTTCTGCATCTGGACTGTTGGTTAAAGAGGTTGGCAGTACTTTCCCATCTGAAATGAATCTGGCTCTAGCCTTCGCGATCGCTCTGTTGGTTCTGTCAGTTACGTGTTCTGTAACAGTGCTTGTAGTGCGGCCACTTGAAAGCTCTCCAACAGGAGAAGGCTATACAAAATATGCTCTTGATGCACTAAGGGTAATAGAGCGATTGGATAATGGAATAGCGGATTACCAAATTCATCTTATTCAGGACAAAATTAGAGTCTGGCAGGACACCGTTGTAAGTCTTAGGGATGGTAATGACCTCAAGGCACAATGCCTAAAGACTGCGCAATACTTGCTTCTAGCTGGACTTCTGCTTGTGGCTAGTGCAATCATAATTACAATATTTTGGAAGCAAAACAAAGGAGTTGTAAGCTAGATGGGACAAGGCACACCAAGAACGTGTGTTGAGGCAAACTGTAATGCCCCTGCGATTGAAAACAGCAATTACTGTCAACAGCATCTTCCAGGTCGAGGCGATTCCAAAACGAAATGGACACATAAAGCCGACTTTCAAGAAGACAGCGACGACACTGGAAGAGCCAATTTTAATCGGCCCTAGCTTAACTGCTCTAGGTAAAAACGGTTTAGGACATCTACCCAAACATCTGCTGGTATCAAGCGACCAGGATGTTAGTACAACTGAATACCCGATCGCTTGATACCTTTTGGTCGAGCACAAATCATAGGCTCAAGAGCGTATCTCAGGGCATCTATTAAATGGTTATGAGCATCAACCACGACTGGTAGCACGTCTCCAGTAATCCGATCGGTCTTATAGGAATAAAGCCTCGCCTCCTCTGCGGTGTGCTTGCAGCGGGGGTGGATGATAATTTTCTCGTAGCTTCTCAAGTGAGCAATCCCATCTTCGACGCTGCCAGCTCGCTTGGATACCCCTTCAATTTTGGGAATGCCGTGCCGCTTTAGGTAGGAGATGGATTCGGGACGGGCACTGTCAGCTCTGACCACAAAGCGATCGCACCCTACTACATCCAACTTCCAGCGTTCCGCAGTGTAATCAAGCTCTAGGCCCACTGCACAGGACTCTTGCTCAATATAGAGTTGATTGCCATAAATCCAGCACTTCACCAATGTGGTTGGGTCTTGAGCAAAGCCGAAGTCAGCGCCGTGATAAGGGCCATTCCAGCCCGACTTGATGAGCAGCTCCCCACTCTCAGTCGCGTCATAGGGGTCAAACTCCTCAATAATCCATTTCTTATTTAGAATTTGGGCATCAGACTGCTCCCATAGGCCACCCTCCCAAATGTGCTGATAGGTATCCGGGTCAGTCGCCGCCATAGCCCGCCGCTCATCATCCAAGACCTTTGGAAAGTGGGGATTTCTATTCCAGTTGACTTGCTCGACATAGGCATTCGATCGCGCCTTCTCAACCAATTCCTGATAGACCGCATCAGTTTTATTGAGTGGATTAAATGTGACCCAGATCTCGCTGCCTTCCTCCCGAATGGTAGGTACCAAGACTTGCCAGCTCTCAGCCGAGATGGTCTGAGCTTCCTCTAGCCAGCAATGAGTGATGCCTGCCATTGATTTAATGGATTGTACGTTGTGACGAACGCCCCGAAAGATGAAGCTGGAGCCATTCGCACCCAAAATAATGGTGTCTTGCACCTTGTAGAAATCGTCTAGGCCCAGCACTTCAATGCGGCCTTTGAGCAGAGCATGAACGGAGTCTCGCATCGATGCCTGAAACTCACGAGCGCACAGCACTCGGATTTTGCGCCTCAATCCTTCAATCAGTAGAGCGTCGGCAGCTGCCCACGATTTTCCAGATCCGCGCCCACCCCACAAGCATTTGTATCGTTTGGGAAGGAATAAGGGTTGTGCCCAGTCAGTTAGACCCTGAGCCAACTTCGCAGCTAAGTCAGGGCGATCGCCCTTATCCTTCAAGTCGAACTGTTCTTCTAACTCGTCGATAAGCTCTTGCTGCTTGCTTACGCGCGGCGCTGCCATTTTTCCTTAAGCTCGGTCACGAACTCAGTGGGCGAAATTCCTAAGGCAAGCACTTGTTCCGCCAACTCAGCAGCAGTTGCAGGCACTAACTTCCGTCGCAACTCAATCAGCTTGGCTAGAGCTGAGGCACACCCCTCTAAAGACTTTGGCTCAGCACCGCCTCCAATCCAGCCAGATAGCTGAGTGATGGCATGGTCGATCTCGTCAACTTCGTCAATTTTTGCCTTGCGATCGAAGGATCGCCTGCGATGAGGAATTTTGGATGAAGAGTCTTCCTCCTCAACAACTTCGTCACTAACATGACCCGCGGTCTTAAGTGCCTCCCATCCACCTTCAGCAGACTTATCCTCGATCGCCCGCTTGCTCACGCCAAAACGCAGCGCGACAGCCGCTAAGGACTCGTCATTCGCTAGGTAATGTTGCTTAATAGGCTCCCAATCAATCTTCTTTGGCATGACCGCAAAACGCCGCAAATAAACCGCAGATAAACTCTATTTCTGCGGCTAAAGTTCCCACTGGGTTTGAGGTTTGGGTTTTGCGGTTTGGGGTCAGGAGATGGAATGAGAGGGCGATCGCACCCAATAAAAAGCCCCCTACAAGAGGAGGCACGGTTAACTGTTAGGAGAAAAGAGCCTGCTAGACCGCTAGGGTGAAACTTTTTCTTTGAAGACTTTGCCAGCACTGAATGCCGGAACCTTGGTCGCTGGAATCTGCATCTTGTCTCCGGTCTTGGGATTGCGACCCTCGCGAGCCTGTCGCTCTCTAGCCTCGAAGGTACCGAACCCAACCAGAGTTACTTTGTCGCCTGAGGCTACCGTCTCCTGAATTGCCTCAAATGTAGCGGTCACAATTGCTTCAGCTTGCTTCTTGGTTACGCTAGCTTTTCCAGCCACTGCGTCTACTAATTCGCCTTTGTTCACGTAAAAACCTCACAATGCTTGCTGCGATTATAATTCAGGTTTTTGGAGCCTTCACATCATTTCAGACAACAAGTCCGTTACCTTTTGTTGAGCATTGAGGCGAGCATCATCATACAGGAGAACGGTTTGTAGGTTCTTATGCCTGCTCAGCTTTTGCACCTCTCGCACGTTTCCGCCCGTCGCATCAAGGGCTGCTGTGATTGAGGAGTGGCGGCAACGGTGAGGAGAGAACCGCTTCTTGATGCCTGCCTTCTGTGCTGCTTCAAATACTAGGTTGTAGATGGCGTTCCCTGTGAGCCTGTGTCCGTGGTGTACGTTATCCAGGGCAATAAATAGTGGACTATCTTTTCCCCAATTGGGGAAATGCTGCAACCAAGCCTCGATCGCTTCCACCGTCGCAGCTGACAAACTAACCCGCTCCTTCTGGGTGCCTCGCCCTTTCCCTAAGATGGTCAGCGATCGCGCCTCTGCATCAAAATCAGACACATTCAGCTTCACTACCTCACCTCGACGGAGAGCGTTATCCCATAGCAGTCGGAGAATGGCGTAATTGCGCTGGCCTTGCAGAGTTGAGCGATCGCACCCTTCCAAAATTGCCCGATAGCTATCCCGATCCACACCGCTGGTATCTCGGTAGGCTTTGGCCTTCTCTCCCTGAACTTCCTCCAGGCTCCACTCACACTTGCCAATTTTTTGAGCATATTTGACAAGTGATTTGATGGCTGCCAGTCGTCGATTCACGGTTGCTTCGGCCAATCCCTTCTCAATCAGTTTGGCTTTGTACTGGAGAACCAGGGCGATCGCTGTGAACCGCTCCAGCTTCAGGAATTCAATGATTAATTGGGGGTTTGGCTCATGCCCACTGACCGATAAGAAGAAATCTTTCAAGTCTTTGTCATAGGCACGGCGTGTATTTTCTGAGCGTTTGTCTGCTAGAAGTTCGGCGAGGATGTCACGCTCTTGGGCATGGAAAAACGAGCTGGGTTGCTGATGAGGGATTAGGTTGCTCACGGAAGTTTCCTGAATCCCCTAGAATTCCTTGGACTTAGACGAAAAGATGGACAATCCAGCCAAACAAAAGCATTGCGCCGTAAGTGATTAGGAACTCAGCGATTGCCTCTCCGTTGCTTTGGTCTTTGCTTTTCTTGCTCTCTCTAGACCCGCTTTTGACCAGTACGGCAACAATCGCTGCTAGGCCAATACTCTGAGCAAGCGTCAGGTTTGGGGCACCTGAGAAGACTGGATGAATAAACCAACCCCAGAACAGATAGACCATAAAGCCATTGGCGATCGCTGCACCCGCAATGAGAGCCGCAATAAATGGAGTGACGAGAGCGACTACCCCAACTGCCTGAAAAACCTGTGTCATTACCGCAGTCCTAATGCATTATCTCCAGGATACCCAGCTGGTGATAATGAGAGTTTCCGCAACCTGAGTATTGGTTTGGCGATCGCCTTCTCTCCCTCAGCCGGAATTCTCCACCTGACTTCATCATTGCTTCACAGCATCAACAAGAATTTATGAAGCGCCTGAAATGTCCGTGTTTCAACGGGTCGGGGGCTTTCACGTTCAAGGGTACTACTTTAGATAGAGACAGGAACGCCCCACCTGAATCGTCACAAATCGCCACACGATACAGGTAAGGTAGTTCCTCAAATGAATAGCAATACTGGCAGCAAGCGGACCGTGGAAGGAGCTTGGGCACAACACCGCAAGGGCGCTCAGCAGAAATCCCAGCAACAACCGCCACAACGTAGAGTTTTAACAATTGAAGAGCGTAACGAAATCGCTCAACAGAATGACAGGCTTGCTCTTAAAGTGGCTCACCGGATGTCCGGTCAATGTGCAGAACCACTAGAAGACTTGATTCAACTCGCCCGGATTGGCTTGATTAAAGCAGTTGAAAGATATGACCCCAGCAAGGGCGTAGCTTTTAGCTCATTTGCAGTGCCCTACATCCAGGGTGAGGTTCAGCATTTCCTACGCGACCATTGGGGTCACGTTAAGATTCCCCGCCGCTCTATTGAGTTGGCTTCCAAAGTGAAGCAGGTACAGCGTCGGATGGTGGCCCTAGGTCGAGATGTTTCCGAGGAAAAGATTGCAGAGTCTCTGGGAGTTTCCAAAGCAAAATGGACTTGGACCCAACAGGCTGTCAGTCGTAAGCCATTGGTGAGCCTGGATGATGTGCAGCTCTCCGAAGAAGAAACAGAGGACCTACAGGAAGAGGAAGCGCTCAAGCAGGAGATGTACAAGAGATTAGGGAAACTCAAAGATCCCTACCGGACCTGTATCATGGAGCGATTCTTTAAACAGATGACTGACGAGGCGATCGCCCGCCAACAAGACACCACCCCAGAGCAAGTACGCTTCTGGATTGACGAAGGTTTGCAACGCCTCAGAAATGGGCAAAATGAAGATAGGCAGAGGGTTTGAAGATGACGACGACAACAGCAGTAGAGATTCTTCAGCAGTTCGATTACGGTTCACTTGATCTGGAGCAGCGAGTAGTAGTTCAACAGCGCACGAGCGAGATCAAGGACTTAATCAATCGCAATGCTCAAAACACTATTGAAATCGGCCAAAAGCTGATTGAGATTAGGGCTCGTTTGGGGCATGGGCACTGGCAGCAGTGGCTTGGGGCCGAGTTCAACTGGAGCCAGTCAACCGCCGAGAGTCTCATGCATGTCGCCAGAGCCTTCGACCATAATCGGAAAATTTCCGATTTTGCCCCTTCTGCCCTCTATTTACTAGCTGCTCCCTCAACCCCTGAATCAGCACGTGAGAAAGCGATCGCCCTAGCTGAATCTGGTGAACGAGTCACCCACGCCAAGGCCAGAGAGATCGTCAATGAGCATAAGGCTCCGACCGCCAAGGCCAAACCAGAAGAGAAGTTCTACCCGGGTCGTGAAGTACTTGTTACAGATGCCGACCATCCTCACCACGGCAAAACGGTCACCGTCTCCCGAACTGAAGGTGCGATCGCGCTCTGTGAAGTGGAAGGAAGCGACGAACCAGAACCGTTTTTGCTGAGTGAGATTGAGCCGGAAGATACCCCACCCCCACAAAAATCTGAACCCAAGCCGTTATACTCGAGTCCAAAAGTGGGGCAGACGACTCAGGTTATTTATGGATTAGAAGGTGAGCTGGAAGTGCAAAAGCAGCGATCGCGTCTCAGGGCGGAGTGGATTGCTAAGGTGCTCGAAATCTTTCAAGAGGCTATGTCCGAAGATCTTTACGATGAAGGACTGAGTCTACTCGACTAATACCAGACGAGCTTGACCTTGTTCCCTTCACCACAATGCACCCGCTCCAAGTCCGCGATCGATTCGTAGTGATAGGGGCGGGTTGCTATTTTCATGGAGAGTGAGCACCAACCATTCGGGAATTGAACACCCTCAGCCACCTTAATGGTGTGGTCAACATGCTGTAGTTTCAGGTGCAGAGAAAAGAGGCGCATAATCGCAGGCCAGTAACAGTCCCTAGGTTTCCCGGTAGGAAAGCTGAGGCGAATAGAGGCACTTGCAAATGAACGGCACAACTAAAGTTTTGGTGCCAGCGATCGCTCTGACTTTAGTTGTGGGTTCGTTGGCTCTAGCGATTATTGATGAATCAACTCGCCCTGCCTTTGGCAAGCTAGCTGAGACAGGATTAGTTGGACTCCTAGCATTTGCGACCCCTGGAATCAGAAAGGAGTCGTAATGGAACTTGGCACGATATTAGAAAAGGGCGGGCCATTTATTGCCGCAGTTATCTCTGCGAGTGTGGCAGGCTGGGCCACCACCAGAAAACAGAAGGATGAGTCCATCCACGCTGAGCGGAAATATTTACAGGAAGAGCGGGAGCGCCTCACCAAATATATTGATGAACAGCTCGACGAAATGAAGGCGGAGCGCTCCAAGCTGATTGAAGAATTGGGCAAAACTCGCGAACGTGTTGCCGTACTAGAGGACCACATTCGTAAACTGGAATCCTCCAAGAATATGGCGATCGCCCGCTTACGACGTGAGAACGAAGCCCTGAGAACTAGTAATACAAAGCTGATCTCAGAGCTCAGCCAGTGCCGATTAAACGATTAATCTAACCACTGAGCAACTTGGTCGTTGTCAACCGCTTTGATTGAGATTCCCTTCTGAACGGCAGCTTTTCTAATCTGTTCAGCGCGATCGCCCTGGACTGCAAGCAGTGTAAATGACTCCTGAACCCTAACACCCAACTCCTCTGCCAGTAGCGCTTGAATTTGTTCTGGCGAGGCGTTGTGACAGTAAAAAACGACTTTAGACATGAGGGGGGAACTCTCAACGAATGGCCTTACTTTTGGCACCCTTTATTGATCCTAGGGTTCCCCCAGCAGCATTGTCGTCAGACGCGCTCTACCTTCCAGGCTGCTTCCCGTCCCTGTCTCGACAGTTTGGTGCAGGTGAATCCAAACTTCCGATATGTTCGCATGCCACCCAAGGACTTTGGGTGAAGTTCTAACAAAGATGCCAGCTTTGATGTAGGCAGTTCCCAGCCCGCTTCAGAAACCTCTTGCAGCGATCGCAGGTTGGCCAGTGGGTCTTGCTGAAAGCGATCGCTCAACATCTGCATCAGCGGCAGCAACCAGGCAGGAGGCTCTAGCAATTGTGTAGGTTGTTCACCTTGTTCTATCACTCCCATGTCAGAGGTCAAAGCGATCGCGCCCTGTTCACTTCGTTCAGACTGTTCACCTTGTTCATGGAGCCGCTTGAGGAAGGCTGCGATCGCCTGCTCACCTTGAGGATGAACCGCTGCAAACTCTCGAACCAGCCTCGCTTCTGAGTCGCTAACGTAGGACCTGCCTCTAAACTTCAATGGCTTCTTAATTCTTAGGTCTGGCAGCCACCGAGTGTAGAAGGTCGTCTTGCCCACTCCAATTTCGTCAATAAGCTTACTGACTTGAACGTAGTTGGCGAGGCTAGCTGAGTTCACGGTCTGTTCACTCCGTTCATGTTGTTCACCTTGTTCGGAGTCAGATTAACACCTCTAGGGAAATCTAAGCCAGCCTGCATGCCGCGATCGCTATGGACCTCTTCAACTTCCCCGACACCGCCTCCTTTGATGACCTGTTCCGACTTGAGGATGCTCGAATCGAGCGCTTCGGCACTCTACTGGGATTGTCGCCAGATATCACCTTATTTCTGGACCCTTACTTGGTGCTGGTGATTAGCGGTGGCCCTGAAGTAGTAGACCTCAAACCTGAGCTTGTGCATCTCTATGCATGGTTAGTGCTGAGTACAGAAACGATCGCCCTCTACAGTGACAACGCCCGCATCTACAAAGGAGCTGTACCAGAAGGGATATCGCGCCAAGCCTTAGCTGATCTAGAATCGGGGGTATCGGCATCAGCAGAGGTAGATGACATGGCTACAGCGACTCTAGAAAAAACTCTCGACGTGGTAGAAACTCAAACTCCAACTCAGCGAAAAGCTGTACCTGTCATCAAAAGCCTCAGACGGATTGCTGATAAAACTGGGCTCTCAGAAGAAGCGATCGCCTCCGAGATGTTAGCCCTCAATCTCAACGTCTTTAAAGATGAGGAGAGCGGATTCTACAAAACTCCCGCCGCAGACCTCGAAAAGTGGGCCGATCGCTGGTCTCTCCAATTTGCCAAGAAGCAGCGTGAGTGGTTGCTGCAAGAAGAAGAGATTGCTACAGAGACACCTACAGAAACCAACGGCAAAGTAGAAGCAGAATCTGTTGAGGCGGCAGACTTCAATACTGATGATGAGCCTACCTTGATAGAAGAACCAGTTGCAGAGGAGACGGCAGCAGCTCCAACTCTACCCGCCTTAAAGTTCAATAAGAAGCCGCGTCCGTCGAAGGATCTCAACGCCAAGGGATACCGAGAGACGCTGGATAAATCCCTGAAGGCTCTGAATGATAACCCTGACGAGCAATTAATTATCTGTTCCGCGATCGCTTCTCCTGAAGAGACGGAGATGGGAAGCACGGCACTGGATTTGATTGCAGGGCTTTATTCAACGGCTGACCGTCAGAGTAAAGGTGCCAGAATTCTCAAGGGCTTGCATACGGCAGCGGTGCAGTGGATGAGTGAGGCGAAGCAGACTGAGCCAGCCGCTACAGCTACAACTTAAGTTTCAATAGTTACCCTTCATTCAGCTCTCCTGACTCCGGTTGGGAGAGTTTTTTCATGGGCACTTTTCCCCAATTGGGGAAACAAGGTTGCTATCAAATCACTATTTTGAACTCAGCCAATCCATCAATAAGTGAATACAACACCCTGCTTCCACTCCACCCAGGAAAAACCAGCCTCCTGCAACCATTCCGGCGTTTGCTGTCTCTAAATCAATCTTGACTCCCATCAGTACACAGGCGATCGCCACCGGAAACCCGAGATACAGCAGTTTAATCAGGGTTCCAACGATTGGAGTGTGAGATAGAAATGAACGGTGTGGCACCCATGCTTGGTACGGAGTCCAGATCCACCGCAGCAATCCCCAGCGCCGCCACGGTTTTGATTTGAGGTCTAGATCTGGGCTGAACATCAATCCGCCAAACAAGCAGCCAGCGATCGCCCAAGTAGTTTGTTCAAAGCTATTGGTTGCCGTCCAAATGGCTAGCCCCAATCCTGCGGCACCCATCCAAGTGGTTCGGTCATGCACTTCTCCACTAGCCACTATTTTTTCTCCTGCTGATACTTAACAAAAACCGAAGCGGTGTAATCGTTAATGCTGGGATAAGGATGGCCGTTGTAGAACTGTGGAGTTGTGTCATTCCACCACTTTCCTTGGCCGCTGTACCAGGTTGAAGCCACCCAACGAACTGCCACCTCTTCATCTCCGCCTGACTTCTTTAACCCCTCTTGGTAATACTGATTCAGCTTGAAGTCGATTACCTTGATTTGAATCTTGGGGTCAGCTAAGAACTCATCAGTAGTGAGCGATCGCCCCAGTGCCTCCTTTGTCCAACTCGGCACATTCTCAGGCATCACCTGGCCATAGCCCAAAGCTCCAGAGTGGGGGTTGACGGCCTTAAAATTACCTGCGGACTCTTGGCCGATGATGGCTCTACGAATCGCTGTCACTTTGCCACCTGACCCCGCAGCACTCGCCCTGCCAAAGCTGGTGACATTTTTGGACTGGACAGCAACCATCAAAACAGCTCCCACAATCACCAAACCCAAAACCGTTTCAGTCAGAGAGTCACTTCTTCCCTTTTGTGCCCACTGGCTTAGTGTCATTGCTCTTGTCTAAATACTTCATGGGGTCAACAACCTGCCCCTTCTCTGTCACCTCAAAATGCAGATGAGGGCCTGTGGAGTTTCCAGTACTGCCCACCGCCGCGATCGCCTGTCCTGGCTGCACTTGTTGCCCAACTTTGGCGTAGAGGCTGCTGGCATGGGCGTACAACGTCTTTCTCTGATTGCCGTGGTCAATTTCAATCGTGTTGCCATATCCACTCATCCAGCCAGCAAATGTGACTTTACCCGCAGCAGCGGCACGGATGGGATAACCTGAGGGCGCACCGAAATCTACCCCGGCGTGAAGCTTGGTCTGTCCCGTAATCGGGTGCTTTCTAGTGCCAAATCCGCTTGTAATCGGAGCATCCACTGGATAGGCCAGCTTCTGGGGAGCGGGTTCAACATGCTCCAGCTTGGCAGACTGAGGCGTGAGTTTAATCGGGTGCGATCGCAACCACATTCCCCACACCCCAAGCAGAAGAAGAAGAAGTAGGAAGAAAGCTTGGGTTCTTTCAGCATGGTGTTTAGCAATGCCGTGGATCGCAGCCTCTAACTCTGCCTCATCTAGATACTTGGGGAGTGGAGCTTGCTGGGTCATAGTCCAGTGGGGCAAGGCAGTTTGTTTGGGTCAATTGCTCCCCCTAGGTCTTGAGCAGTTGCCGCAACCTTGGCTTTGTAGTCGTCGCATTGAACAGAGACTTCAATGACAGCGGGACCGGAGGGGTTAGGGTTTTCAGCGGTCGAGGCTTTTTTACCCTGTTGCATCACACCCTGGAGAAATATCAGAGCGGTATTGGTGCCCTTAATCTGCTTGATGGCAGACCACATTGGGTCAAACAGAATGGCACCAACAACCAGAATTCCAATCAAGCCAAACACTCTGCCCATTACTCCGTCACCTCACCCAAGGAGATGACACCATCACCGTTCTTATCTTGGGGGCCAGCAGATTGAGGCTGCTCAACATACTGCCAAGTGGTTCCAGTCAGAGGCTGACCGTTGTAGGTGTAGTTGTTGGTGTTACGGAAGAACGGGACATTGAAGCCACCATCCTGATTGTTTTCGGTCGCACCTTCAGGCGCATTGGGGTTGTGAATTCGGTATTCCTCTTGAGGGGAAACTTTGTGGTTGTACGGGCCGTTATAAATGGTTGGATTTTTACTCACGTCATTTTGGGTCCGGCGATCGCCTTCAGGTAGACCAACACCCCGCCCAGTAATGGGGATGGTTCCGGCAACACGGCCCTGGGTCTGCCCTTTGAACAGATTGGCAAAAATGTCACTAATTGCCCCGCTTCCTGCCGCGCAGACGGTTTGGGCTGCTCCCGTAGGCCGATCCCAACTGGCATCTAGCGGAATGACCTTGGTGGTTCCTCCGCCCAGGCAAGGTCCCAGGAAATAAATAAATCCGACTGCTGCGCCTGCCATTGTGCAAACGGTTCCAACCATTGCACCAGCGCCGCCGATTCCACTGTTCATGTTTTGCTCCTCGCTAACTCTTGTTCAACTGCTGCCTGAGCGTCTGCCCAAGCTTCCTTGACGAAACGGTTGTATCTCGCGTCCTGGTTCGTCACTTGCACCTCGAAATAAGGTGCAATTTCTGTTTTGAGCGGAGACTTAATCTCCTTGTTCAAATACTGTTTAGCCAAGCTCAGTAACCATTCCTGAACCTCTGGCGTATAGGTTTCAATCCACCAGCAGTAGTCTGGATCTTCAAAGGGCTTGAACTCTAAGCGAACGTTGTTGACGTTGATATTAGGAATCACTCGAACTGCCGGATCATCGTCTCCCACCTGAACGATCGCGGCTCGGTGTCCTCGACGGCGGAGGTCTTTCACCCTGGCAATGAGATTTGCTGCGTCATCCCCAGCAAATTTCTTCACTTCCTGGCTCTTGACCGCTGTTCTACCCAGCAGGGCAACGCAGAGCTGGTCTTGATTCGCTTGGTTGATGCCGTTCTCGCCCACTGCGGAGTTTTGAGAAACGATGACAACTCGCTTGCCGTATCCCAGACCGAACGTGAACAAGTCGCCCAACCAAAGTAGAATCTGGCTCTTCTCGTCGGTGTTCATCATCTTGCCGACGATTTCCGCCTGCCTCATGAACGCTGGCATTTCTTCTAGGATCAACAGGCTTGGTTGCAACTTTGCCTTTTGTCCTGTCGGCAACTGCATGCAGTATTGCCGCCGCTGGTGGAGGTCTAGCCATTCTTCATAGATGGTCTGCTTGATGGTGGCGTATTCAACTCGAATGAACTGCTTCTGATCGATGCCAAACCAGTCATTCACCTCGCCTGCTTCGTTCGGCTTCTTGAAGTTGATGTCGCAGATTGTGAAATAGCCATCGGGCCATTCTTGGATGAACACCAGTAACAGATAGAGCAACAGAACTGTCTTACCAGCGCGGGTCTTAGCTACTAGCCAAACGTGACGACGCAAGAACTCCTTGAACCAAGTCTTGTCTTTGACCATTTCCTCCACTGCATCTTTCAGCGCAGGCGGAGCGCACTTAACATAAATGGTCTTGGCGAGTTGCTTGCCACTGCCTCTGGTCATCCACTTGATCAGACCTTGAAAGGCGCTCCCAGAAACATCGTTCAGCCCTTCACCCAATAACTGAATCAGCTCTAGGGTGTCAGCCTTGAACGTATCTGGATTGACCAAGCGATCGCCGTTGATTTTGAGCTTGGGGTGCAGTGTCGCGGCGGCTCCAATGGTGCAACCCATGAATCCAGCCAAATACAGGTCGCGGTGGGGAGTGGGAGTTTCGATTACTTGGATGCCATATCCAGACGGATTGGGCACAAATTGCGGGGTTTGGATCTTTTGCATTCCGGCAACCAGAAAGCCAGTGGCGCAGGCACTCAGTCCGAAAAATGCTCCGACTCCAAAGTGCTGTAACTTCAATGGCTTACTCATTTCGGTAGCCCCACACCTTCTGTCTCAGTCTCTGACTTGGCTTCAGACTTTTTGTCTTTCTTCTTGTCTGAGGATTTGGCTAATTCCTCTTTTGCAGGAGGGCGATCGAATACTACAGAATCCCGTAAGTTTTGCTGTGGCTTGCCGTTGCGAGTTAGCGCTGCCAACTGCCAGAGCGTGGCCATATCAGAGGACAGTGGAGCCAGGTCAACAGTAGTTGTGGTTCTTGCTGGCAACGTCTGCCCTGCCGCTTCCTGAGCTTGCCGAGTCCATTCCCAGTCCAGTGCCTCAAGAATTGCCAGAGCATCACCTGACAGCGATCGCGCGACTCCAATTTGGTCTAAGTCCTTTGTGGCAAAACCACCCAACTCAGCGTTGTATGGCAGGATTTTGGTCTGCTCTCCAATCTGGCGGTTCAGTTCACGTAGCAGGGTAACTTCAACGGGCACGCCTGCCTGGAGGTTGGCGATCGCTTTGTCTAAATAGTGGTCCCGTCGCGCTTGGCAGACCCTACCACAACTACCCCAAGCTGCTCTTGCCTTTTGCAGTGCCTCCTTAAACTTGGTGTTTCGAGCTTGCTCGTAAGCGTTGATGTCAATCGTGGGAGGCCTCGGCTGACCCTGGCCTTGGCTGACCATTTGAGGCTGTTGCGGATTGTTGGTATTGGGCAGGCTCCCAGAGCTTTTAGCCTGTGGCCGATTGAACCAAACAATCAGGAGAAACCCACCCACTAGAACACTGGCAAGAATAACCCAGAACTTTGTTGGCAGCTCTTCCGCAGGCTTGACCTCTACCCGTTTGACTGGAGCGGCGATCGCAGTGGCCTGAACTGAAGTTGGGGCTACTGGCGGATTGTGAGCCTGACTCGCACTCGCTCGGCTGACTGGGGTAGGGACTGGAACTGGAGCGGGTTCTTTGCCTGCCACTTCCTCCGGTGTCTCTGAGTCTTCAAGTTCGTCTGACTCCGCTTCTTCTGTCTCACCCAACTGAGCTTCTTCACTAGCGTTCTCCTCAAAAGATTTAGGTAGGAGCAAATCACCTTTGACAACCCACTGACTGTTATCGATTGACTTGCTTACTAGTCCATTACTGCTGGTCATTTTGGTTGGGAAATTTGGTTTTTGGTTGGCGGCGGGCTACGAGATTTCAAGAGTTTCACTCGGTTTTACTGGTTTGGTTGGCCTGCTAACGCTTGCGGTTGACGATCCATCGCAAGTTCTTTCAGGCGAACTAGGTTGTTGCTGAGTTGAGTGAATTCCGAGGCGGAGAGCGACGAATCTGACATTCTTTGGGCGATCGCAGCCTCCGGATCGGTGGGTGGCTGAAGTTCTTTTCTTGTGAGTTTGCCGAAGCCTAGAGCAGTCAAAATTCCGCCCGTAGCCACCCCTGCAATCAGTCCGTTTTGACCCGCGATCCAGTACATTTTGTCTTGGTCAATTTCGTTCTGAACTGATGTTGGCAAGCCTCCCAAATAGAACGCCATTGCCGCGATCGAACCGATAAAACACCCTCCGACAGAACCGCCCCAAAGTCTAATCATGATTCGCCTCACCTCAACTATTGCGGTGTAGATGTATTCGAGATCTGCTTCATTTTTGGACTCGATCCAATCCCATAGGTCTCTCGGAACTTGCCGAGAAAATTTGAGGATCGATACCCATCAACCCCGCCTAGAATGCCAGTAAACAGAAGGTCCTTGGAAGCCTGAACAGCGGTTGCTAGATTCGGATCTTGATAGTCCCCAGTGGCATAAACGTGCAACGCAGTCATGTTCTCTACAACCTCAATCGAGGCGGCTTTTTGCTCCCCTCGTGCGATCGCGATCTGCTGCATTTCGTCCAGCTCACGCTGGTTCTTTTGCTCAATGAGGGTATTAACGTCAGTGGTGATTTGGTTATAAGATTTGTCATCTTCCTTAGCCTCCCGATTGGCGCTGAGCGACCGGATCGCCTTGACAACTGAGGTGGTTTTGAGCCGCTTCATCTCTTTGGCGACTGCCCGAATTTGACTCAGCCAACCCTTCTCAGGCTCCTTTGCATCGTCCATATCTTGTGTTGGGATATTTAGCTGCTTGCAGATTGTGTTGAGGTAGCCAACCCCAATCTCTTGCTGTAAATCTGTGAACTTAATGATTGCCATTTAGCACCTCTACGATGGTCTGAAACTCTTGTTCTACCGAGATTTGCTTGGACTCAAATAGTGCGCTTAAACTCTCAAACTCTTGCCCCTGAATCCGGGTTCGATTGTTGTTAAACAATCGGTTGAAATTAGCTCGTGAGTAGTCTGGGTGATTGTCTCCACATCTGATGAACAGTCTGATCTGAAGCAGCTCTTTGACTTGGCCTAGAGTGAGCGATCGCAGTTGTTCGTAGCCGAACTGGGCGCGATCTTGAATAAAGGTTTGTCTGTGACCAATCTCTAGAGCCGCCTGAACTCTCTTAGTTGGGAACCGCCTTTCTCCGTCAACCTCCCAGCTTGAGCACTGGCGGATCGTCATTTCCCTTTTTGCTTATCCTCATTGGCGGACTTTACTGGCCGCATGTTTTCAACGACTTTCTGACGTTCTTCCTCGGTCATTTCCTGGACTCTTTTCATGGTTTTTTAACCCTGAACGGATAGGCACTGTGGGGGTGCGTTCAACCTTGAACACAACTGCAATATTAGGTCTAGTACTATACCTTGTCAAGCTCTGGTACTAGACCTAAAAGCCAGAAAAACAGTTACCTCTGGTACCTGACCTTGCTAAATTGGAGAGCATGGGCAAACCAGGCAAGGGAAAGTCACAGAAGGGAAAACCTGAAACAGATTGGGCTGAGCTTAAGACCTCTCAGCTCAAAGCTGTCGTGACTCCAACGGCAAAACAACTTTTCCCAGAATTTCTCAAAAAGCTGGGCATTAGCTTTTCGGAGTTCATTGAGTATTTAGCGCGGGACTACTTACAGGTGAAATGGCGAGACTTCACCATTGCGGAATTAGTGGGCCGATGCAATTTAGATGAGCTAGCTAGAGAATCTGGCATAGGGCATGAGGAGTTAGAGGCGATCGCCCAAGGTGTAGAACCGTCCCCAGATGCCATAAATCGACTAGGAGGCTTACTGCGTTTGCCAGATCCCAATTCAAAGCCGCTCTCCGCCGAGGAACTGCATCAGATTCACCGCAAAACCTCTCTCCCAAAGTAGGTAGCAAAGAAAAAGCCCTGCCAGCGACAGGGCTCGAACATCTTAAGTTGAAGTTATTTTACTAGGCCACAGCCGATCGCTGGCTCTTCAAATAGGCCAAGAACTGGCTCAACTCATTGTTGGTGAGCTTGGCGCGAGTTTCCTTACCTGCGAACTGCTGCTTTAAATAATTGCGACCCTGAATCTCAGTCCATCCCAACCGCTTCATTTCCTCGGTGGTTTCGTGCATTAACCGCTCTCGCCCAACGGGACCATCAGACACTGGAGTTGGGTCACCACTCCAACCATTCTCTAAGGCAAACTTGGCAGCTCTACCATCACCTTTACCCTGCATATAGCGAATGAAGGCTTCTTTGCCCTGTCGTCCCTTTTGCTCATCGAGGTAAGCGCATAGGCCAAACTGCTCGGCTGCATCCTTAAAAGCGTTGCGAAATGCCCGGACTGGTGGCGTGCCGATAATTTTGGCCTTGCCGCGATCGTTCGTTTCTGGAAAGGTTTTGTCGTCCCCGATGCCAGTACGGGTCACGCCGCAGATTGTTAGCTCACAACGAATGACGGTGTAATCGCCTGTGGTGATGGGGTCACTGTATTGAGTGCTCCACTCGCCAGGGCAGACAGCATTCAGCCTTTGGGTGATGAGCTGATGCGGAACAAAGAACCAGCGACCACCACCGGGGAGATCTCGCTCCTTGTGCTCGCTAGGCAAAAACCAAGCTTCAAGTTGGGGGAGAATCTCTTCTAGTTTCATGGTTGCTCGCTCTCAACTTCTGCCCAAGCCTGAGCCTCCCTGCTGACACCTTCCACATCAATCCTCAACCGCTTCAGCAACTGATAAACACTCAAATCACCACCCCAAACTGCATCACTGATGTGCCCGTAGTAGCCGCTATCGTCAGGCTCAACTTCTAGAAGCTCGGCGATCGCCTGCTCAACTCCTTTAAGCTGCTTCCGCTGTTGCTCAGCTAGGGCTAGCAGTCCAACAACTTGCAGGTACTGAGATTGCTTCAATTGGTCCACGAGTCTGTCTCCTTGATTAATTGTGGTTACTGCGATCGCCTCTATCAAGCTTCTAGTCAGTCTTTCGATGCCTAATAACGTCCGTCACCATAAACAGCGCCATAACAACCCCGCCGCCATAGCCAACCTTGTTTAGGTTGTCATTTTGTAGATACTTGCCAGCAAGCAAACACCCAGCAGCAAAGGCCCAGAGGCTAGTTGCGATCGCTGCTCTTTGAATTAACGTCATCTCCAACTCCTACAAACATTGATTGCAATTAACAAATCAGCCGCAATTCCAACAAAGCTAATCGCTCGTGCAGGGCCTGCGTGCTTCGGCTCTACTTCCGCGATGATGAGCGATGCCTTTTAAATCAGCTGGCATTTATTCATCCTTGGCTACTTCTTGAAATCCGCCAATTTGCTGCGATCGCCCCTATCACCCGTTTGTGTGAGTCAGAGCGATCGCCTGTTCATTTCCCCAATTGGGGAATTACGCTCTTACAACCCGACAATTTCCCGAGATTCGAGACCTGCTAGCTGAGCAACAATGGCGGCTCTCGCTTCAATCTTCGCCACAGAATAACCATTGCGAAGCAGCTCTAGTTTTGTGATTGCCTTAGCTTTAGCGTCTTTGAGTTGGTCTAAATCAGCGATCGCGTCTTGATACTCTGATCTGGCTTGCAGCAGGTCAAAGCGTGCGGCTTTACGTTGTAGGTCGTTCTTGAATTCGCCGCCAGCAATTTGAGAATCAACCCGTCCTTCAATCTCATAAATTTGCTGTCTGAGGCTGTTGATTTGAGATTCTAGGTCGTTCACGAAAGTTGAGGCTTGAGCGATCGCTTGGGGGTACTGATTTAAGTTCATGGCTGGATATTTCCGTAGGGCAATGTGTAGGTGGGCAGTGGTTTTTGGGGTTCGCCGATACCCGATAGGAGTGAGACCAGAAGCAGGGTAAGGGCGATCGCGATTTGGTGTCGCTGTTCTTGGGTCATGGTGTGGAGAGTGGGGAGCTGCGGCGCTCCCCTGACTTAGAAGTTAGTCAATTGATACGGTGCGTTTGCCAACTTTGACTTGAGTTGGGCGCTGCCGTCCCCAAGGCTCAGCGTCAAGGTGCTTCTCGTCTGCGGGGTCTAGTCCTGCGGTGCGGTGCTGTTCAACTAAGTTGGGGTAGCGCTCTGGGAAGCAGAACTTTTCCCAGTCGAGGCGTGCCCAGAAGTCACGGTCTGAGATGCGACCACTGCCACGCTCGTCTTCTTCGCCAGATTCAGGAGCAATGACGCTAACTTGAGCTTCGAGATGTGCTTCAAATTCAACTTGAGCAACGGCTTGAGGGTTGATGGTTTGAGTTAACATAATTGTGAATCCTTGATTTTGTTTGGGGTTCCCTCAGGTCAGGTAGTTGTCCAGACGTTCTGGCCTTAGGGGTTAAATTTGAGGGCGATCGCGAGTTTCCGAGGCTTGCGGTTGCCCTTTTAAGTTTTTGAAGCTCTTTGTTCCGTTCGGGTGGGGGCTGCTTCGTTCCCTTTGCCTCATGTCTTAAATAGTAAACTGTCTAGTTTGCAGTTGTCAACTAGTTAGTTTGCAGTTTATAGTAATGTCTAAAGGAGGTGAATCGGATGTTTGCAAACGTGAAGGTTAGACGTATTCAAAGGTTGGAAATAGAGGTGTCTGAACTGCCTGTGCAGCTAAGAAGTGCCCTAGAGCGATCGAACAAGAGTGCATCCAAGCTGTGCAATGAGGTGGGCATCAGTAGGACATATTGGTATCGCTTGATTAATGGCGAGGAGGAAGCGATCGCCGAAGAAACCTTGCGCAAGCTCGAAGCTGCCCTAGACGTGAATTTTGGAGTGAGCTTTGAGGGCGATCGCTAATGATAAGTCATTATTTCTTGGTTGGCGTTTGGAGTGCTCAAAGCTCCAAGGGTGAATTAAATGTAAGGTGCGAGCGGCATCTTAAGGCTTTTCATGACGGTACGCCTGAGGGAGAGGCTATAGGAATTAGTAACGCTATCGCCTTAATTGAAACTGACAATTGGCAACGAATCTTGGAGGAGGCCTTTTTAAGGGGTATTTCAGAAAGCGATTTTTACTGGAAATCTATTTCTATTTGCCCTTTGCAGTCGCAAGGCGACCCCCCTGGCTAAGCCATTTATCTAAAAAGGTTTAACTTTGAAGTTTATCTTCTTGACTAAGGAGCCGGATCGCCTGCTATGACACCAACCACACTTGCTGAATTTCATGGCAGATGGGGTGATTTTGACCCACACATCTGGTGGCACTGGCTCATGCTGATTGCAGTCATAGTCGGAGGCGCTTGGCTCAAAAACCCTGGCAGCAAATCTGATAAGCCAAAAGATGAAGATGAGGGCGATCGCCAACCATGACACTCCCTATCCATGACCACTACCCCAGCCCAGAAGAATGGGCAACTGTCCGAAATTTGAGCTATTTCGAGTTGGAGAAAATCTTTAAATTCAAGTACAGCCACCTAGAGCCGTTTGCTGAGCTAATTGATGGTGTGCTCTACCAAACAGGAGCCATGCGAAAAATTAAGCTGAAGGGCTGGGATGCTTTGAAGGAGTTCGATCGCCCATGAATAAACGTAAAATTCTTGTTCTCAAGCAGTGTTATAAGGCGAATCAACTCAGCCTTGGAGAGGTCTTTGAAATTGCCCGCCAAGACGCTTATGTGGTTCGGCCCCAGACACCTACTCATCCACCCGTCCAGTGCAGAATCAGGGCTGGGGCAATCGCCTTTCCGCTCACTGTAATGTGGCTAAATTTAGAGAAGTTGCTTTCGAAAATTTCACCAGAGATGAGCGATCGCGGCCATGACTCATCAGAAAAATCTTGAACTTGCTTCATGACTGGCAGCGGTAATACAGCTAATGCCAAGCTCTAACTTCAGCGTTCACTACGATGCTGATAGCGATGTCGCTTACCTAGACTTTGGTGGTACCAAGAGCGCGAATGAAGTGCAATTATTTCTTCTGTTTGGTTTTTCTGAAGCAACTAAAATCAAGTAGTTTTCAAAATAATCTAATCTCCTATGGTGCGTCTAATTAGCACTGTTACCAAAAGGCCAGTCATTAAATAACCGATCGCCCCCTCGGCAACTGCTAGCACTCTCCCCAAGGGCGATGCTGGCTGAATCTCTGTACCTATGGTCAAAAAAGTCATTGCTGAGAAATAGAGACTATCCCAGAGGTTGATTCTGGGGTCAGAGCCAGAGAGCAGCGCAGTTTTAACAACAGAGCCTTTGAGAAAGAAACAGGCAAAGGCAAAAGTCAAGATGACTATCAGACACCAAAAGAGAAATCTTCTAAAGGAACGGCCATAGTCGCAGGTGATGCGAAGCAGCGCAGCTAGAAGGGGACGCTTTCGCTCAAGATTGACAATCCTTGCTTGGCCCACTGCTAAATCCTGAACCAAGGCTGCCAACGTAAAGTTGATGACGCTTAGATTAACTCCAATGAAGCTGGTTTGACTGTTGAAATCAACCCCATCCAAGTAAACACGCTCCATCTTGGCCCAGTCAAAATTAGTGCCTTTGATATTGGCCTCTGAAAGGTAGCTGTTTGTGAGGTCAGCTCCCTGAAGGTTAGCGCCCTCAAGATTAGCGGAATATAGTTCAACATTACTCAGGTCGGCCTGCCTGAGTTCTGCTTGCACCAGGTTAATTCCCCGCAGGTCTACATGATCATAGATTTGGCCAACTAAGCTTTCAATTACCTGTCGATCAAAATTGTTGGCTCTCCAACGGGTAATGATGTTCTGACCCGTTGATGTTTCCCATCTCTGCCTAAGTTGAGCTTTGGTCAGTTTAACCGCAGTTAAATAATCTTGACTGCCTTGCTGCAAATTTGCACCAGGCACTACAAAAAACTCTGAAGTAAGCTCTGACTGAACTTGAGGCCGAGACTGCATGGACTTTACGCAACATAAGTAAGGACTTAACGACCGTTAATCGTGACACATGCTGCGCTCAAAAACTATGCTTTGTAACTATCTGATAACAGCGAGGTCATCAAAATTGAACAATCGAAGCAAGGCGATCGCCCCAGGCTGACCCCATCTCCTAACCCTTCATCCCTCATCCTTCACTTTTCCCCAAAATGGGAAAACCCCGATCGCCTGCATCAAACAAGGGTTGGGGGTTTTGTCGATTTCACTAATCTTCATCACAGACCATCGTGAAAGCATGAGAGTGATCGGTAATGCCTAGGATAAATCTAGATACTCACCTCTCTGACTGGGTATAGTTGACCTGAATTTAACGTCGGTGGAGTAATCAGAATGAGCGGCGCAGAAATCAAGTCAACTAAGCAGACTCTTGTCGAAATTCACGCCTCTCTAGTCGAAAAACTAGAAGACAACGTCAAATCCCTCCCTCATCGTGACCGAGAACGACTGAAGCTTTATGCAGAGATTACAGAAACACTAGCTAGAGTTCAAAAGCTTCTTGAGGGGGAGAGTTAGCCTTCCCTTTTTCTGTAACTCCTCAACTGGTTTGAGGGGTTTCCATCTTCCTAACCTTAAAAATGGAGCCAAAGTTATGGGCATGAGAACATTACCCCACACATCTGCATTCCCCTCGAATGGACCCAATGGATCTACGAGCGACGGATTGAGCAAGCGCGAGCACTTTGCCGCCCTAGCCTTACAGGGATTATTAAGCTCTGAAAATGCATCTTCAGAACCTCCCCAAAGAGTAGTTCTGATGGCCGTCCAGTACGCAGATGCCCTAATTAAGGCATTGGATAGTACAGCGAAGTAAAACTGATTGAACGCGCAAACTTTTCCCAAAAATGGGAAAACCCCGATCGCTCACTCCACTACCCTCTAAGGCATAATAATCACAAGTAATTTAGGGGAACCAGCGCCGAAAAGCCTGGTTCTTTTTTGTCGCTCACTTTCGCTCATTCATAAACGGCAAAGGACTTTGCGGTTAACAGATTCACTCCAAACTCTTCCTCAATTGGGGAATCGCGATCGCCCTTCGTTCTTAACCTTGCAGACTACTAAGCTATTCAGCTTGCTGAGAAATTTCAAACAAAAAGGACAGGGGGTGAACCTGTCCTTACGGGGCGATTGTTAGCCCGCCAATATCGACAGCTCTATACTTTGCCTTGCAGCTTGAGGATAAAGTCAATGATATTGACGGCAATGGAGGACTTAAACAGTCTGGCGATCTTCCCGATGTTGATGATATTAAGCATCCACATTGAGCAGTCGTCACGCATCAGCTTGCGGTTCTCTTCCCGTAAATCACCCAACCACTCTTCCCGCTGATCCTCAGATAGGAAAATTTGGGCGATCGGCACAGCTAACCATTTGACAATTCCAGGTTCTGTCGGATCAGGGACTTTGAACCTACGGAGTCGCCTTTCAACAGCAGCACGCTCTTCGAGGGCATCTGCCCAAGTTTTCTGCACTGCCGTTTCAGCCGTCATGATCCTTGCAAGGTCGGTTAGCTTCTCTTTTTGCCTTACCATTACCTCCATCGACATTTCGTCAGGGGTTTCAGCGTATCTTCTTAAGGCTGCTCTATAGGCTCGAATTTGCCGTCTCATTTGCAAGGCCTCCACATTAGATTTTTTTGCGGTTGGCTCTTTTGAGCGGCTAAGAATGACCTCGACTGCCTCTTCTATGTTTTGCATCCACTGCTCGTCAGGATGCCCCTTTTCCTGAGTCATGTTCTTGTTCCCCCTAAGCAGGCTGCCATGAACTCAAATTAATGCGGAGCAATTGCACCGCTTCGAGAACGTTGGTTCCCAGTCCTGTTAGTTGGTAATATCGCCTACGCGCCCCACCTCGCTCCTCTGGCCTGTCATCACCCCATCTAGAGCTAATGAAACCTTTCTTTTCTAGTCGATGGAGGGTGGGATATAGGGACCCAACAGCAAGCTTGCGCCTGCCATTGCTGGCCTCATCAATAGCTTGCACAATCTGCAAGCCATAGAGTTCTTGTTTTAGCAACGAAGTCATGATTAGTTCTTCCAAAGCGGATAAATCCAGCTCGCTTGGTTCTTTATTGCGGGCCTGGGGTTGATTTTTTAGTGGCATGAGATTACTTACCTTCCAGACTGATGCAGACGAACTTCAGCCGTTACGACCTTCCCACTACGTGAAGGCGGCTGTCCTGACTTCTATTATGTCTTACAAATTTGATAATAGCTATTAAGTAGATAGATATATTTCAGCTAACCGTGCATTGGCCAGGAATGATACAGCCTTTATCCTTTATCTCAAGACAAAAACCCCGCTCGCCTGCATCAAGCAAGGGTCGGGGTTTCGTTTTATAGGCCAGTTCCGCCACTACAGGCAACGCCTTGAGCTTTGGTGATGGTGCCATCCGGCGCTTGCAGAACACAAACTTGGTCTGAGAATATCTGAGGCCAAATCCATTTCCCCCAGACTGGGAGTGCTGCGATCGGGAGCAATAGGGCGAATGCAATTAAGGTTCGTTTGATGGTTTTAGACATGATGCACCATTAAGAAGCTTCAACCTGGATAAGCGAGAGACATGAATATTTCCCATAACTTGTGCACCCAGTAAGCAAAGTGAAGCCCTAGAAGCACAAATGCAGTTCCCCAAAGAACGGGCTTGTTGGATACCCTAGCAGCGAAAAATGCGATCGCCAGTAGCGCAATGCCAACAATCTGCCATGCTGAAATTGGTAATGGCATTACCGTCCCCCTGCTCTCTCACTGGCAGCTCTCGCACCACAACGGCGACCCCGTGAGTCAAGGTCGTCAGGTGTATCGCAAGGCCCGCTACCGGAACCGCCACCAGAACTACTGCCCACGGAGCCGCTGCTAAATCCACTAGAGCTAAAACTTGAAGTAACAGGACTGCCTGCGGAATCACAAAGACCTGTGAGATCAAACATCTGACCTGCTCGGTTTTGCATGTAGCAAATGGGAGGGTCGAATCTATTGGCAACTGGTGAGTAGCCAGCATTGAGAGTGGAATTAAACCCGCTAGAAGTCCGATCGCTCACCATAGGGCCTGAATAGCTGGCGGCATCACCACTAGAGGGTGAAGAGTCTTGGCTCTCTGATGCAGGCATCGCTGAAATTGGAAGGTTGCGAGAAAAAACGTTGGGCGACATTTTGCAAACTGCCTCAACCATGATGGCCTCTAAGCTGCCAACCTGCGGTTTAGAGGAGTTGTTAGTCCTACTGGATGTACTGATCACCCTTCCAGTACTGCCAAGACCTTCGGTCTTAACCTTAGTCAATGTTTTATTACTGCAATGAGCCAGCCAGTAGAGTCGGGCTCCATAATCATTGCCTCTTGGCTTTAGAAAGACATTAGTTTGCAGAAACTCCCGAACATCGCCATCAATTGCAATCGGGTCTAGGTAGATGTCCATATTCTTGTAGGCCTTGAAGGCCAAGAACTCTTCAGCGATCGCAGCTCCTGAGAAGCTAATAGCTAGGGGGATGAATGCTAGCGAGAGGGCAGCGGTCTTGCGAAGGGATTTGAGCATGGAGTCTCCGAGGGAGGTCTTGTTTAAAGTCCCCGCTGTCGAGAGGAAAATTGCTGCGCGATCGTGAAGAGGTAGTGAATTTTGACAGGGGCGATCGCGGCTGCCTGAGGTCGTTTCTACCTTGCCACTTGGTAAAGTTTGCGATCGTTTATCAGAATCTTGCGTTGGCAACCCTCACACTTTACTTGTTTGAGTTCCGGCATAAGGCTCAGCTTCCTAGCGCAGTAGGGGCACGGTCCCTTCAAGAGCCTAACTGGCTTACTACTCTTATATTCGTGAACTGCCGCCCAAATGCCGCCAGCTACAACTAGAAGCGCTAGGAATGCTCCAACTTTTGGAATCAGATAGAAGAAGATGGCAACAACAAGGCTTGCTCCTACTAAGCCCGCAGCTGCTTGAAGCTTATCTTCCTGGGTTGCGATCGCAAGCTCAGCATTAGTGTACTTATCGCTAGGTCTGTCTATTTTGGCAGGCTCCCACTGATGGCCACAATTGATGCAGCTCAGTTGCACTTGACCACTACCGAGCATTCCGCCAGCCAAGCCAAGCGGTCCCAGCAGCACAACTCCAGCAGCAGCCTTACCAACTCCAAAGCCTTTCTTACCAGCCGAAATCTGGGTTGAGTTGCACTTAGGGCATCTGATTTGCGTCTCAGTCTCTGGCTGGACAACTTCAGATTGCACAGCTCTGACTGGCTCTATCACTTCAATCTGGCTACTTGATCCGCCCAAGCTAAGCTCCTGGCTCCAGGCGGGAAATTCTTCCCCTACTTGACGACCAAACACCTGAACCTTAGAGATTGATTGAACTCCTAGTCCCTGCATCCCTTTCTGAATAAATGCAGTTGTACTTCTTTGTTCGGGAACGTCCTCAGATTCCAGCATGACCCTCAAGCAATCATCTTTCATGCTGGCCTTAGCCGTGATGCCCTTAGGCTGAAGAGTGCGGTTCATCAGGGCTGCTATGGCCTGAGCGTTGCCTTGCTTAGCTTGCTCCAGAATATTCTGCTGGGTCATTGTAGGGGGGTTCCGAGGTTCTACGCCTCCAAGATGCCCTGTGACACAAGTAACGTAAACACTCAGGATGGTTTCTTCATGCGGACTTGAAGCAACTGCAATGAATTTCGCTTAAGCATTAAAGCGCTGAATTGGTTTTTCATTAAATCAGTCGATCGCCTCACTGCCATGCTGCTTTGGTAATTCCGGAAATACAGCATGACAGGACAGGAGCCAAAGAAGCGAGGCAGGCCAAAGGGCAAGCGCAGTTCAAACGAACACATTCAGGTGGCTGGCTACATCCGCAAGGAAACTTTTCGGCGAATGAAGCACTTACTGCTGGATGAGGAAATGGAAATTTCTGAACTACTCCAGCAGTTAATTGACGACTGGATTTTGCTTAAGCAAAATAATTCATCAGACGGAGGGTGAGGGTTATGCCTTTTGATAGACTCCTCTAGAGGGTGTTGTGTAAAGTCGATAGAATCCAAAGAAGCCAGAGTTTTTAGCGGCGATCGGTGCAAGCCACGAAACCGCGCTAGCTAGAATCAGTCAAATCCCCCTGAAGGTTACACCCAGTCGGACAGGCAGAACCATGAGCCAAGAAGCCACGGCCAACTTTTCAGCAATTGCGCTGTTTATCAAGCTTTGTGATTGTCCTGAAATTGAGAAAACCTGCAAGGTTTATCAAGAGTTTTGGCAGGGAACAATTGCCCTATTCATCGACTGCCAAAGTCAAAAAGTTGTCTCTAGCCTCTGGAAGCAGAAGCAATTATTGGATGAGGCTGCAATCCGATTGGGGATTGGTAAGAAAATTGTCATTATGCTCAATGGGAGGGTATGCGGCCCTCCCTGGAATCCAACTTTACCGGGTCAGACTACCATCATGATATATCCATCGCAGATTAGCGGGACGCAGCAAAATGGGGACGTTGCCAAGCGAATTCTAGACAGCGGTCTAAGCGCTGGCATTGTAGACATCGAAACCAACGTGTTACTGCTTGGCAGTCAGCAGATAGCTTCTACAAGCGGCAGAGATTCTTTCTATATGCTGACCAGCGGCAAAGACCTAAATAGTCTCTGGGAACCCCAAGTGCTTGATGAACTCAATCGAGACCTAAGGCAGCGAGGCAAAATCGACAACCCCGAATATGAGGCGTACACCTGGGTAGAAGAGAACGGGCTGTGGAAGCGTGCCAAGAAGCTATTCCATGCCGTTAGCTTTGAAGCTCTACCCTTTCTAGATCGCTGGTGCCGAGTGTCTTACGGAGTCGAGATTATTTCGTAGAGCCGTTTCCAATGTGGTCATGATTGCCGTTCCCCTGCTCTTCTGGAGTGGGGGATTGTTTTATTTGGGGGCCTGGGCCTGCGATCGCTCTCAGTTGTTCAAACTCATAAGTTTCATCTGTTTCAGCAAAGCACCCACCAATCGCGAAGATCTCATAGTCTTCGATGGGGACTCTGCCTGCCTGAATCTCGTGCAATGCCTGAATGGGCAGCTCCCTCTCTTCAACCATCTGCTCTAGCTGTCTCTGACTAATGCCGTGACGCTCCATCCAAGAGCGCAGAAATGCTACGAAGCTAGGTGGTTGTGAAGATGCCATAGAGCTGTCCCGGTACTGTCCTGTTTGCGAGTCGATAACTTCACAGGCAATGAGCATCAATTCATTAGCAGTAAACGGTAGATCGGTTAAAGGGCTGCGAATAATCCCCAGCAAGGCGATCGCGTTAACCAGATCCCATTGAGGGCGGTCAATCTGACCCTTCTCAAGTCTTCTGGTAGTAGCCTCTGGAAAATCAACCGCATTTGAAAAATATTCAAGCGACCAGCCCTTTGATTGCCTAGCTGCTCGAATCATCTGCCCCAATCTTCTTACCCCCTGCTCAGTAAAACGGGGATTCCGAGTCCGCATTAAAACTACCAAATATCTGTTTTCGAATATCTCTATCAGATTAGCGTCACTAGTGACGGACAGTAGTCAGTATGGTTACCCGACAATAGTCACTATTGATCCGTCATTAATGACGGACTATGATTTTACTAATGTCATCAGTGACAACCCATGTACAAAAGACCCGAAGTACTTGAAGCAGTGCATCAGCAAGCCAGAATCGCAGCCATTCAAAGAGGTATCGAGCTGCGCGACTTTTTGAGCAAAATCATTCCCCTTGGTATCGAAGCTCTTGAAAAGCAGGAGCAGACAGAGACTAGGCAGGAGCAGCTTACGTCATGACTCAGCCTCCGCCCATTGAAAAGGCAGCTCCTCTCCCTCGCAAGGTTCCGAGCTGCCCTTCAGTCCAAGTAACCACAACGAAACCAGGACTTGTTTAAATTATGAAGTGTAAAGTCAAGCGGTCAAGCGATCGCCCAATCCCCGTCAAAGGACGGCCCACTCAGCCCAATCTAACAACAGCCCCAACTGTATCAGTTCCGCAGCATCTTCGCCAGTTACAACAGCTACAGCCCCTCAGCGACATGACCTGCTACGAGGCAGAGTTTGTCAGAAGCGCGATCGCTCATCCCAACCAACTCAGCCAAGGCGAAATCAGCACAGTTGCCGAAATCCACAAAAAGCACCTCGGCAGCTCCACACCAAAGCCAGCCAAGAAGCTCAACAACCGCCTATTCCGTCCACAACCCGCCGCGATCGCCAAGCTCGGCCAGCTAGACAAAGCAGCGCTCGACCTCTACAGCTACCTAGCCTTCTACTGCGAACCAGGCGAGTACTACACTCAGCTCCCCACCTGGCTAGAAGCTGAACTGCAATCTGGGCAGCATGACGAAGCAATTAGCACCCTCCAAACTCAAGGACTTCTAGAGGTAGAAGCCGTGCGAGGTGCCGCATGACTACCCTCGCCGACAAACTCAACCTCCTGCACTTCGACGAATCTACCTTCAGGTTCGCAACCAAAAACCAGAGTGGTGTTTGCTGCCTCTGCTGTCTCAGCGGAACGCGAACCTTCGCCCCAACTCGCCTCGTCATCAAAACCAGAACCCAGCGCGGTAGATGGCCCGATCGCTACCTCTGCTCAATCTGTACCGCCTACATTGCCAAGACGCATCTCGGAGTCAAACAGGTCTTGGTGGGTGACAAAATCCTGGCCGAGCAGCTACTCAGCCTCAATCTCAACGCCAGCGAGGAAGAAGAAGCCATTGTGGGCTTCCTCATCAGTAGTACAGGTGGCAAAGGCTCACTCACCGCTGGGCAGCTCAAGCTCGCGATCGGTGACTGTCTCAAGCACCTTTCACCTACAGACATCTTAGAAATCTGCCAGAGGCTGTGCGATCGCGGCATTCTCAAGCAGATCCACTGCGGTCACTACGACCGATACAGCCTAGCTGAGGAGTTGGCCCATGCTAGTTAGCGATCGCAGCACATTCCTCCAAACCCTTGAGGAGACAAAACTAGGTCACGGTATCAAGCTCAGCCGTGGCTACATCCTCAAAACCCACGACGGCTACACGATGCGGATCGTCATCCCCAACACCGTCATGATCAACCGCTTCTGGACCCGAGGCGAAGAAAACCAAATGGCTTGGTTCCTAGAGAACTGGGAGGCTGGCAATGCTAGCTGAACTCCTAGAACGTTGGACCCTGCTAGAGAGCGATCGCTGCCTCCCCTGGTCAGGCTTGCAGAAGTCAAACATGAACTGGCTTCACTTACCTGACGGCAACAAGATGGTACGAGTCTTCAACCACGGCAACGACCCCCAAAGCCTCGCAGTTGTTGAACATGCAGTGCAGCAAGCGATCGCAGCACGCCCAGACTGGATTGCCTTCCATCACCTCAGCCGCCTTACGTCCGATGGCTCAGCGGAGCATGTCATCACCGTCTACCCCAAAGAAGACGAAGCTAACCACTACTCAGCTAGTAGTGCGATCGCTGCCGAAGCATGGCTAGAAGCCTATCTCAAAGCTGTCGAAGGCGTGAAGGCTGTGAGCGCAGAGGTGCAGTCATGAGAATCCTCACCTTATGGCAACCTTGGGCCTCACTCATTGCCTTGAACCTGAAACGGTACGAGACGCGCAGTTGGGGCACAGACTATCGCGGCAAGCTAGCAATTCATGCAGCAAAGCGCCCAATAGTTCGCGATGAGCTTCAAGCAATTGCTTATGCAATGGGAGGCTGCGGATGCAGTATGACTGAGTTTGCTCACTTTGAGCAGGCAGTGGAGCAAGATTTGCCGCTAGGGGCAATTGTGGCGATCGCGGACTTGACCGACTGTCCGGTGATGCGGCTCCACCATCCTCAAGCAATTGCAGGAATTGAGATAGAAGCTCAGTCCCCACTAGAACAATCCGTCGGGCTCTGGGAGTCGGGTCGCTACGCTTGGAAACTTGAGAACGTCATTGCTCTGCCCGAACCAATTCCCTTTAGAGGTGGCCAGGGCTTACGGGTGCTGTCTGATGAGACTGTGTTGCAGGCGATCGCCCAACAAACGGAGGTGTAGTCGTGAGTGCTACTCACTATCGCCTCCTGCCAGAAGCTGGACGAAAACTCAGAGCAGCCAACCTGACCGCTGCCGAGTGGAGAATATGGTCCTACTTTTCAGAGGCCGATCCGTTTGGTGATTCCTACAGAAAGCTACCTGACTTACTCGACATCATGAGCGAGTGCGGCGTCAGCAAGCCTACTTTCTATCGAGCGATCGCCAAATTTGAAGAGTCAGAGTTGTTCGACTTCCAGGGAGAGTTCAAATTCCGCAACCTTCTAGGCTTCAAAGCCGCTGTCTCAAATTTGAGAATCCAGTCTCAATTCTGCGACGAAATTCTCAATTCTGAGAATCCAGTCTCAAATTTGAGAATCCAGTCTCAATTCTGCAACTCAGACATAGATATAGAACGCGCGCGGCATACTTCTTCAGACTTTATTCAAACTATTCCAGACTCTCTCACACAAGAAGCGCGTGAGGGTGAAAATCTGGCTTCGCCTTCCGAGCCGGAAGAAGTAAGCGCTACCCCACCTGTTGAGAAGCAGGTTCCTGTTAATTCCATTCCGGCTGAAGCGAAACACGTTGCAGAGGATCATACTTCCGCCGCCGCGCCGCCGCCAAATTTTTCAAATTTTTCTGATCCAGTTGGCGATCGCTTTGCTCAAGGTTTGCCACCGTGGAAGGCTCCGGACGGAACCATCAACCCTGAATTTCTCGAATGGGTAGCCAAAGGACACGACCCCAAGACCTCGGTCATGCCCCGCAAGAGTTGGGCGAAGTCAGTGCTTCGCAACAGCCCAGAGCGAGCGCACGACCTTTGGTCCGAGTATCAGGAACTGCAAGCCCAAGTCAGGTCTCCACTCGCTCAAGCTGAGCCTCTAGTTTCGCCAACCTCCAACCCCTTCGGGGCTCCAACCAGCACTGACGAGGAAGCTGAGCGGATTCAAGGCATGGCGATCGCAGCTAAGGCAGCAGGTAGACCCCTGTCTCCCGTCATCCTCAAGCGGGCACAGGAGTTGGGCATTGATTTGATGAACGTGGCGATCGCAACTCCAGCTCCAAGCGTTTCCCCAATTGGGGAAATACCACCCATTCCACCCCAGCCAGTTCAAGTAGCTCAGTCAGCTCAGCCTGCGATCGCTCCTGAAATTCCAGAAGCAAAGCCCCAATCATTCGCAGACCTGGCCTCCATGTTCGGGAAGTTGGGCTTACCAGCGCCCTCAAGCACTCCTCCTGAGATCGGTGTTATTGATGCCAGTGAAATTCTTGCCCAGATTGACCTCCGGAGAGGGCTGCTGGGCTGGAGTCAGGCCAAGTTGGATGAGTTGGTTGAGGCTGAATTTGGCAGAAGATCCACTCGTCACCTCGACGATGACGAACTGGAAGGACTGCTGTCGATGCTCAAAACCCAGCAGCCAGTCGGAGGTGCCGCGTGAACCAACTCAACCTGATCTCAGAACAACGGGAAAAGCACGAGATCGCCCCTGACGCTTGGCTCATCCCCGACTGGCTAGACCTAGACGGACAGCAAGAGCTGCTGGAGTGGCTGCGCTTCTGGTGCAAAGGCGGGTTTACTACTCCCCGGTTACCCTTCGGAGATCGCCTCCCCCTCAGCGTTCAAGTGTGCTGCCTCGGCTACCACTGGGAGCCTTACCAGTACAGCGCCCCCAAACGCGACATGCCAGCTCGCCTGCTGTTCGTCTACACTCGCGCCCTAGCCGCTGTCTTCAAGCATCGCCGTTTCCAGCCCTACTACGAACCCGACACCGCGATCGTGAATTGGTACAGCCCAGAAGCCAAGCTCGGTATGCACCAAGACAAAAGCGAGGATCAGGGGCTGTTGGATTGTGGTAGTCCGATCGTCACCGTCGCGCTGGGTGATAGCTGCACCTTCCGTCTGGGCAACTGCGAGAGCAAGAATCAGCCCTACACCGACTTCGAAATGCGATCGGGTGACGTGCTCATCATGGGCGGCGCGTCTCGCATGGCTTACCACGGCGTGATGAAGATTCACTCCGGAACTGCCCCAGCGGAGTTGGGCATGAGCAAGCCCGGACGACTCAGCGTCACCATCCGTCAGGCACGGTTGGGAGGTGCGAAGTGAAAACCAGCTACTACGCCATTACTCACGACACCACCCCCGGCGCAATCTCCATTAGTCTCTACCCACCCAGGGGCACCAACTACCTGCACTATCCCGCGCTGTGTCCGCCTCGCAGCTTGCTAGGTGACTACAAGCGAGGCTGGTGTGACGAACGGCAATACACCCGAATCTTTGAGGCTCAGCTAACCAAGCTCGATCCACTCATCGTGTGGAACGTGCTGCACCAAATGACCAACGGTGAAGAACCTATCTTGCTTTGCTACGAACGGGCAGGCACCTTCTGCCACCGTCGCATTGTCGCTAAGTGGTTCAGCAAAGGCCTGGACATCGAAGTCCCAGAAATCAGCCTGCTCAATCAACCTCACGAGCAGTTGAGCTTGTTCGGAGGTGTGCAGTGAAACCAATAAGCCGTAACTCTGCCCGGTATGCAATTTACAAATTCTTGGTGCAGAATCCAGGCCGCCGCTATACCAAGCAGCAATTGAGTACGGAGTTCAGCGATCGCGCTGCAAGCACCGTTTACACCGCTGCCAAGAACTGGGCTGATGGCGGATACCTGCGCTACGAATACGAGCAGTTTTGGTGGGAGCAAAGCTGCCGAGAGTGGAAGGGGGATAGTGCAGCTCAGGGGGTGTCGTCATGAGCAGCTATCCCTCCGTCACCCACGCCTCAAAGCCCGGATGGCTCGGCTACATCTGCGAAACGCCCTGGGGCTTAGAAGGCATCTGTGCAGACGTGATGTGGCTAGAGAGTCCCATCGACCCCAAAACAGACAAGCCTTATCCACTGCCGCTGTTTCCCCAGCGCTACTCAGTGAAGGACTTGACCATCAAAGGCACGATCGCCCTCGACGAGTCACCTGATGAGCCAGAAGCAGAAGCTGTGGAGCATACCTGCCACGCCGTTGGGTGCGATCGCCCAGTTGAACCCAAATACCTCATGTGCTCCAAGCACTGGGCAATGGTCCCCGCCAACTTGCAGACGCAGGTGCAGCAGCTCTACAGGCCAGGTCAGGAAGTTGATAAGAATCCCTCACCCGGATACCTCAACGCTGCTAGAGCCGCGATCGCCGCAGTTCAGAGGAAGGAGGAAGCAGCCGCATGATCCTTGCCATCATCACTGCCCTCACCCTCGCACTCGTGCTTGTTTTTGTTTCCCTGATTGCTCTACTCGCCTGGATAGGAGCGATCGCCGATGAGGTTGAGAAGCACCGTTAGTCCCTCCCTCATCCCCACAAACCACAACTTTAGGAGCTACGAACAATGGATGACTATGGCACAGCAACGACCCTTGAGCCAATCAGCACAGAAAACACTGGAAGCAGTGAAAGCCAACCCCGGACTAGCCGCGCCCGATCTCGCAAAAAAGACAGAAGTGAGCCTGTCAATGGTGCGCCGGAATCTATCAATCCTCAGAGTCAGGAAGCTGATTCGAATGCAGGAGAGCGGACACATACACCTGTGGTGGCCAGCGGAACCAGAGATCTAAAAGTGGGCGATCGCGTTCGCATTCTTGAGGCTGCAGAGCATGTAAAACACCTCACTGGCAAAACTGGTGTTGTTTGCAGAGTGCGGGCAACCATCGTCAACGTAGAAACCGATTCAGGTGAGAAGCAATACTTCTATCGTGAGTGGCTAGAAAGGCTGGAAACCCCTGAAGAGCCAGAGACGGAAGAAGTTGCGATCGATGCTCCTGAACTGAAAGTAGGCGATCGCGTCCGCATCCTGGAAGCCCCTCGCAATGTAGGGAAGCTGGCAACGATTACAGAGAGCGGCCCTGAGGTCTGCTACGGAAAAGATTTTCTAGTTTTGCCAGACGGCGATCGGATGGTAATGTCCATCTTTGCGTCAGGCGTGGAGTTTGTGGAGCGTCCTGAGACTGCCCCAAGTAAGGAAGCAGCCCCTACGCATGAGCTGGAAGAGGAGGTGATTCCAAGTCTGGAACTGAAGGTTGGCGATCGCGTACAGTTCGCCGAATTCTGTTTTGGCGAATCTCGAGTAGCGACAGGCGAAATTAAAGAGTCCTTTTACTCGGGCGGCTCGTACCTCTGTACAGATAGCGAAGTGAAGTTACCACCTATTGAGGAGATTGCCGAGCAATATCACGACGCCTACCCAGCAGACGGCATCTACAGATCAACAGTCATTGTGAATCAGTGGTTTTTGAAGCACTGCACCGTTATTGCTCCAGCCACCCCAGAGTCCATTCTGACCAAATACGGCTTTATTGACTCAAGCGACTTATCAGACCCCCGAGACATCGGAGAGGTATATCGGGACTGGGGAATTGCTCTGGCCATGCCCAACGGTGGCATCATCGCTCTAGACATTTTCAAGGGTGATCAGTCCTGGGGTAAGCCAACTGAGGACGAGTTTGATTATTCGGACCAGGACGGCATTGTTAATCATGCCAAGAGTGTGATTGACGAGATTGAAGCAGCGATCGCTGCTAACCAACCTCCCCAAATGACTATTCCAGGATTGGATGAGGAGAGTCAGGAAGAGGAACCCAGAGAGATTTTTGAGGTTAGTCAGGACGATCTGGAAAACTTTCAAAAACTAACTTCTTGCCTAGCTCTCGCGAAAAACAAAATCAAGGGTGTCATTAGTTGGGATGGTCGTGAATGGGTTGCAACTGGCAGCTCTTCAAAAGGTCTCAAGACTCTAGAAGTTTGTGTTCGTCAGGTTGTTGAGCGATCGCAATGGACTGGACCGATCTACACCTATGAGACGCTGCCTCGGGCCAAGAATGGTGGCTTTGCTAACAGCTATGTTGGGCAATTGGTTAAGTACCAAAAGCGTGAGCTGGTTTTAACTGACATTGCCGCTGAGTTTGTTCTAGAGCAGGCGATCGCCTCTACTCCACAACCCGACGCTTTAGACGAGCTGATCACCGACCTAAAAGACGAACTGGAAACCACAGCCTCTACACCAGCAGTGGTGATGATGGCTGAGCAAGAAGCCCGCGATTGTGTTGACTCCATCAAAGGCCACTTGGAGAACACCCGCAAACTCTTACTCGACTTACATGAGCGCGAAGGCTGGAAGGCACTCGGCTACAACAGCTGGCGTGAGTGCGTCATGGCCGAATTTGGCGAGAGCAAATCCCAACTCTACCGGGAATTGGAAGCCGCCAAAATTGAGCGCAACATTTCCCCAATTGGGGAAATCGGCAGCATCAAAGAGAGCCATCTCCGACCCCTCGCCAAGCTGGAGCCAGAGCAGCAGCGCGAAGTCTGGGAAGAAGCTGTAGAGACCGCACCCAACGGCAAAGTGACAGCGGCTCACGTTCAGGAAGTAGCTGAGAAACGCTTGCCCCCAGTTCAAGAAGAGATTCCTAGCTTAGAGGAGCTGTTCAAGCTCTACGGGCAAATTGCCGAACGAGTCGAACATAGGCCCACTCACAAATACCGCAATCAGTTCGCAGTCGAGCGCACAGCTCACCCAGCCTTCAGCTTCTATCCCCTAGGGCGTCGTGAAGCATGGCAAGCGTGGCAGCGCAAGTACAGAAAATTTCTGGAGATGTGCCCACTGCCACCCGAGAAGCAAATGCTTCACCCGGGCTACCCGCTCTCTGAACCTAAGCCCATCGTTGAAGACTTCCCGGTTCAGCAGTCTTGCAAGAGCTGCCAGCATCGGCACCTAACTGGGGACGGCTCCGAGTTCACTTGTGGCACTAAGGGCGATAAGTGGCTCTGCGCTGCTACTCGTGATTGGGCAGACGAAAACGGCGGCTGTGATAAGTTCAAGCCCTTTGGCCCTCAAGTGGTTACAGCTCAGCCCCCTGCTGGTGACAAGGCAGAGGAAGCAGAGGCGATCGCGACTCCAGCCAAAACTGAAGAGCCACCTCTCAAAGTCCTGTTCAATTCTCAATTTGGCGCGATCGCTGGCACCGTCACCTATGTGCGAGTCGCCTACGACCGCAACGGCAGAACCCTCTATGCCGATGTTCCCTTGAGTGATGTTTTGGAGTGGATGTGATGCTCAAGAAATTGATTTGGTGCGCCATGCACAGCCAGTATTTTCCACTTGTTCGCTTTAATCGGCGATCGCTCATCCCAATCGAGTGGCAGATTCAGTCTGAATTTCGGGGGCATTGGCGACTAGAAGTTTGGCCCATTAGTCCCCCTGACTTGTTCTACTTCCCTTGGGAATGCGAACGAGCTTTCAAGACCCGAAAGGATGCGGAGCCGTGGAGACCTTTGCCGCCACCTCCACCCAGCATCTACGATCCAACCCTCCCTGACTATGACGACATCCCGTTCTAGAAGCTGATATGAGCTTGAACACCGCTCTTCCTAAATTCCTGCGATCGCATCCTGCGATCGCATCCTGAGTTCCAGCAGTTTTCGGAGAAAACCATCTCTGACACCCTCAGGCGATTGGCACAGGGTGCAAAGATTCAGCGGCGCAACTTAGTTCGCAAGGCCGTGACCAACAAAAAGGATTGGGTTTATTGGAGTTGATGATGCCTAGCCTTCCGCCGCTACGAATCGAAGATGCTAAAGCGTTCTCATGCTGCTCTGCCTACAAAAATTGGCAGATCTGTATCTACGCTGGTAGCGGCTGGGCTTACATCATCTACACATCTGCGGGCGATCGCTACCACTATGGCTACCTGCCCGCTCACTGTTTGGATGTGCAGGATGGTGAGGCTTGGTGTCGTGACTTGTGCGATCGCTGGGAGCAACCGTTGGGCTATGAGGAAGTGCGACTCTGGCGCGACATTTGCGAGTTTATGGCAAGTCACTCCGTTGGCCGCTGTCCGTTTGGCCCAGAGTATATCGCCAAGCATGTAGAAGGTTGCTGGTACTTGCTCAGCCCCGATCGCACTCATCGCCAAAGACTCTGGGACTTATACAAAATTCAGCTCATCAAGTGGGAGTCAGCCAGGCGTAATGAGCATGGCTGGATTCTTAAGGGCAACTGGGAAGACAAAATCGACTTCCTGGAGCAGGTTTACATTCTCGATCGCAACCCTGACACTCTCCCCCGCCCCTGGCTCGACAAATGGGAGCGCAAGCAGCGGCGGATTGAAGAACAGAAGCAGCTCACAGAAATCCTCAGACCCTTTGATGGTGCGCTCTTCTGCATTCAGGGAATAGAGGATTACTTCTTATCCTTCAGAGGGCATTCGCCTGTGATGAGCTTGGTTCACGACCAAGACATGCTCAAACGGTACTTAGACAGCCTGAAGGTGCATTGTGCAACAGCTCGAGAAAAACTCAAACCGCTAGGAGCCGGGCGATCGCCATGACCCAGTATGACAGCCTAACCCAGAAAAAGTAGAGATAACTCTTTGAGAGTAAGCAATGAAGAGAACAGTACAAAGCCAATGGCAATCTTATGAACGCTCCATCATGCCGAAAGATGCCCCTCCAATTCAGCGCAAGGAAATGCGACGAGCTTTCTACGCCGGAGCATTCGTAATGTTGAACTTAGCAAAAGAGGTGGGAGACATGAGTGAAGAAGCTGGAGTGGAGGCACTAGAAGCATATGAGCGAGAGTGCAAAGAGTTTTTGTCTCGTGTTGGTATCGACCACTAGGAGCACCGCACTTCATGAAAACTCCAGAAGAACGCAAGCAGTATTTTGAGCAAAAGCTTCGTGAAATGCCGCCAGACGTACTAGAAAAGGCGATCGCAGTATTTCAAACTCTGCCAGATGAATTCAAAGCTGAATGCAAGGCAAGACATGCGATCGAGCCTGATAGTTGGATGGCATGTTGGCATCACGATGCAGGAAGACACCTCAGAAATATGCTGCGAGTTCATGGGTTAGGAGATGCACTGCTGCCCGATAAAAACTGGGACGACTACTACATCCAGGTACTGGAGATCAGCTTAGGTCTTAGGAATGTGCAGCCGCCATGACCCAGCAAGAACTTGACAAGTTAATCCAACAAAAGCCAGACCTAACCCTGGACGAAATTCGAGAGCTACGCAAGCAAGTGGTGAAGGTGGAGAAGAGAAACGATGGCTGAAACTAAAAGTCTCACAGCTCGGATTGCTGAACTGAATGCAGAGGTAGACGGCCTCAGGACTCAAGTTGGGCTACTGACTGAGCTAGTCCAAGGCATAGGAATTGAGTCATGGCTTACTCCTGCTCAGGCAGCGGCTTTTCTGGGTGTGAGTCGAGACATGATTGTGCGAGACATCCGTGAAGCTGAGGGGCTGCGTAGAGCAGGCAAGAAATCAGACTTCGTACTTGGCACCCACTATCGCCCCAAGCGAGCCAATGCTAACGTTCCTCGCTGGCAAGTTAATGTACTCAAGTGGCGTGAAGTCATGGCGATCGCCCCTGAGAAACGGTGCGTCGGTTAGTCGGGGTACAGATGCTTTTCCTGTTCCCGCATAATGTCCCACGCCTTCTTGTTGTGCGACTCATCCAGAAACTGGTGATAGATCTTAGTGTGCACCGCCACCGAGTGCCCCATCCAGCGTGAAGCCAAAGAATCTGCTACTCCCAAAATTGCAGTTCTACCAGCATAAGAGTGACGCAGATCATAAGGAGTCAAGCCAAGATTCTGAGCCCGAAAATAGCAATACACCTTTTGGCCTAGCCGATTATTGCTTATATCTTCCACCATGGTCTTGGGGTAGCAAACATTCCAAACCTCGAACTTCTCAGCCCAGCATGAAGGGCACGGATAAACTAATCTGCTGCCAGTTTTAGTCTCTTGCAGTACCCGCAGAGTGTGAGGCGGTTCACGCAGCCGACTCGTATCTAGCCTAAACACTTCGTGATTCCGCAGGCCATAAGTCGCCAGCATTGCAAAAATCCACTTCCACCCTGGATTCTTAATCCTCTCCCACGCTGCCACAATCTCTTCATCAGTGGGCAGGTCTCTGGGAGAAACTGATTTGGGTGAGTAGCTGGAGTCTAGAACCTTTAGATCAATCTCAATCCCAGCAAGCTTGGCAAGCGCTCCATAAGACATACAGAACAGTTGCCGATTTCTAGAGCCTGCCTCTGACTCCTCCTCAATTGTGTTTAGGAGTAAGGAGGCGGTTAGGATCTCATCTTGAGGCATGCGCCTGATCAAGAGCCAATAGTTTTTATGGAAGGTGTTGATCTGAGATTGCCCTCTAGGGCGTGACTGAAAATAGGATGCCTCGAATCGTTCCAGCCATTCAGCAACCGTGAGTTGATCTAGGGCGATCGCACTTTGCTTGATCCAAGCCGCCCAATTAAACTGTCTCAAACTAAGTAAGGCGTCCACTTCCTTAGCTCTAGCCTCGGCAACTTTAAGTCCAGGTAGGTTGGCGCTCACTCCCAGCGTTAAATACTGCTGGTGTGGCTTGAGCTTATTAGAGTTTGGCTTTGGTGGTAGAGTACCCTGGAGATAGAGCTTTGCCCCCTTTCGATAAACCCGAACCCTTACAGCAGCGGCCTTGAGGCGTTCGTTGGCTTTAGCGATCAGGGCATCTATGTCACAGGATGCCATTCTGATACGTCCTTGTTTCTTCCTTAAATTGCTTGCACACTCACCTTCGATTAATTGTGATTGATTGATGCAAATCGTGCAAACCTAAGACTAGGACTATTGATGCTTGGTACGGAAAGGCGGGATATCAGCCCTCGCTGAGTTGCCTACAACAGATTGGCAATCTGTCGCGAGTGAACTGGAGTGGTGAGTTTCACGGCTTCAGTTCACCCCACCGCTCCAGGAAAGCGGGTTCGATCGCCTGGGTGGAGCGATCGAACAGAAGAAACTGATTTTCACAATTCTTCTGAACGGCCCTATGATGTTGTCCTCTACGGTGCCAGTGGCTTTGTCGGTCAGCAGACGCTATAGTACTTTGCCACTCATATGTCTCTTCCAAGGGGAAGAGATGTTAGTGGAGCGGTCACAAATTCTGGTCGTTTGTGGGTCAGCGGCAAAAAAACAGAGACGGCGAGTGGATTGGGACCCAAAAGATTGGATTGATGTGCAGGAGTCGCGATCGCGACAGGGCTGAACTAAGCAGCCAGCAGTCCTAGAATAAACTTGTGAAGGATTCCATTTGTACTTTCGTACTACCCGCAACACTCCCAACCTCGCTGCTGGGGGTTTTTTAATTCACACAAACTGCGTCAAGAGTGCGTCAGAAGTGCGTCAAAGTTGAGCTGCGACGAAAATTGCCGCAATGGATATGAGGTAGATCTACTCAGTGTCGTGCTCACGCGACAGCCACGCGACAGGGATGCTGCAGTCACGCGACCGTCACGCGACGAGAGGCGTTAGGTATGGCGCAAAAACAGATTGTTGCGGTCGCGTGTGGGGGAGCGATCGCCGAGCGAGGTGCGGCAGCGGCACAATATCCACAAATTGTGTCAGGAGGTGACAGAAGGTGCCAAAGGGTGCCCGATGTGATGAATTGTGGCTCTTGGTTCCTCTTTCAGCGTGACAAGCTGTGTCAGGGCGTGACATTGGGTGTCAATGGGTGATGTTTTGTGCCAACCTGGGATCGTGGGAAAGGGCGATGCACATTGCCGCTAGTCCTGCCTCAACTTTTTATTAGAGTTTCTAGACTGGTGAGTTTCTTGAGGTTTTTGAGGAAGTTCAAGAGGCGATCGCAGTGGTTTGAGCACGCTCTCTCATGCCCTCAGCCCATCTAGAGAATTGGTCCGATCTGGTCCTAGTGGACAACCAGCGTCATTGCCTGATCGGACAAACTCTCAAGGTTGCAGCGCCCTGAAGCAAGCGAAGGCGGCAGCAGGGCTAGACACTCAGAGGGGCGATCACCTGAGTTTAGTTCCTAGGACAAACTTCTAGGATCTGCTGAACGGCAGCCTAAGAGAGGGCGATCGCTCCATTACCCAGCTCTTTGGTAGACAAGGCCATCCTTATAAGGTGGATGTAATGTGAGAGTCAGGTTTTGATTAGCCTAAGAGAGGGGCGATCGATACGGATATTATTTACAACCTGCTCCGCTACTCTGAATACTATTGAAGCGCCTGCAAGCTACGATACCCAGATATCTCCTGAATGATTCGAGCGGTACATTTGTACTGTTTGTTACTAATTTAGGTCAAATCTATCCGTCTAAATCCGCTCTGCTAGCCTATCAGAGTTTTTGGGAACCTTAATTTAATCTGGAGTCGTTGGTAATAAGCTGAAAAAGCTTCGAAACTCTTTTAGAGTAAATTGATGCTTTTTAGGCAAAAGGCCGGAATCTTTCCTATGGAGAGAAGGATTTCAGTGGCTATTGGCCAACCGCTCTAGTGAACTTCTAGTAGTTGAGGGATGAGATAGCGATGCAACCACTCTCCGAAGAGCAACTCCGCCATCAATATGACAAGCTGACTGATTTCGTGGAAAATGGGGCAGTCTGTCTGCATTGGGTGGGACCGGATGGGATGATTCTGTGGGCCAACAAATCGGAATTGCACTCTTTAGGCTACTCTCCCGAAGACTATGTGGGCCAACATATCGCTCAGTTCCATGCGGATGACGATGTGATTAACGATATTCTCTGTCGCTTGACAGCCAATGAAACCCTCCATAACTATGAAGCCAGAATGGTCTGCAAGGACGGATCGATTAAGTACGTCCTGATTGATTCGAGCGTCTATCGCGATGAGAACGGTCAGTTCATTCACACCCGCTGCTTCACTAGAGATAACACCGCTCGGAAGCTGGCAGAAGAAGCGTTAAACCAAAAAACTCAACAGCTAGAACAAACGCTACAAGCTCTGCAACAAATCCAGTCGCAACTCGAACAAACCAATAAGGACTTGGAAGCCCGAGTTGAAGAGCGCACGATCGAGCTCCAACAAGCCAAAGAACTGGCCGATAGCGCCAACAAAGCGAAGAGTGAATTCCTCGCCAACATGAGCCACGAACTCCGTACCCCACTCAACGGAATTTTAGGCTACGCGCAGATTCTACTGCGCGATAAAGCGGCTAATCCGAAGCAAAAGGATGGGGTCAGTATCATTCACCAGTGTGGCTCTCATCTGCTCACCTTGATTAACGACATCTTAGACCTCTCCAAAATTGAAGCGCGCAAGCTAGAGTTTTTCTCCAAGAATTTCCACGTTGACTCCTTCCTCACTAGCATTGTGGAAATGTGCCGTATCAAAGCTGAGCAAAAGGAAATTCGTTTTACCTACGAAGTCCTGAACCGTTTACCCAAGGCTGTGTTTGCCGATGACAAGCGACTGCGCCAAGTCTTGATTAACCTGTTGGGCAACGCGATTAAATTCACGGACCAAGGGGGTGTGACGTTCAAGGTCGGGGTGGTGGCAGAGTCGCCTCAGAGCGATCGCCAGCCATCTGCCAATACCCGCCACTCATCCTCCGTCAAGATTCGCTTTCAAGTGGAAGACACAGGGGTTGGCATGACCTCAGAGCAAGTTGAGAAGATCTTCATGCCGTTTGAACAAGTCGGGGACCAAGAACGGATGGCAGAAGGCACTGGCTTGGGGCTCGCCATCAGCTTGCAAATCGTGCAAATGATGGGCAGCGAAATTAAGGTTGAAAGTATGCCGGGTCAAGGCAGCAAGTTTTGGTTTGATGTCGAACTCACCGAATCCGATGAGTGGGTAGAGTCGAACAATGGGAACCCAACGAGCTTGGTCGTAGGCTATGAGGGTGAAAAGCGTAAAGTACTGATTGTTGATGACCGGTGGGAAAATCGCTCTGTGATTGTCAACCTACTGGAGCCTTTAGGATTTGAACTCCTGGAGGCGGTAAATGGTCAAGAGGGCTATGACAAAGCTTTAGAGCGGCAACCTGACCTAGTTCTCACTGATTTGGTCATGCCGGTGCTAGGGGGACTGGAGATGACCCAAAAGCTGCGATCGCTCCCTGAGTTTCAAACCACGGCGATTATTGCCTCTTCTGCGAGTGTCTTCAACTTCGATCGCCAGCAAAGTCAGCAAGCAGGCTGCAATGATTTTCTGCCGAAACCCGTGCAATCCGATGAATTGCTCGAACAGTTCCGCCAGCATCTTGGTCTCACCTGGATTTATGAGATTAATCATCAGCAGGCACAACCCTCAGCCACCAATTCTGCTGTTTGTGAACTCATTGCCCCTCCCGTTGCGGAACTTGAAGCGCTATATGCAGCGGCGCGCATCGGTGACATCGACAGTGTCGAGCAGGAAGCTCAACGACTGGCGCAACTCAACGTGCAGTATCAGCCCTTCGCCCAGCAATTGCTTCAGTTTGCACAGGCAATGGATGACGAAGCAATCTTGAAGTTTGTGAAGCAACAGGTTGAACCAGTTACGTAGGTCCCGCTATGAGCACTCATCAAACGAGTCTAATTCTGATTGTGGATGACAATCCGAACAATACCAAGGTGTTGTTTGAGTTGCTCAAAGAGTCAGGGTATCGAGTGTTAGTGGCGAAGAGTGGGGAAAGTGCCCTGGAGAGATTGAAATCGGTCTCTCCAGACCTGGTCTTGCTGGATGTGATGATGCCAGGAATCGATGGGTTTGAAACCTGCCGTCGCCTCAAAGCTGCGCCAACCACGCAAGAGATTCCGGTCATCTTTATGACGGCGCTAGCTGACACTGTAGACAAGGTCAAGGGCTTAACCCTCGGAGCCGTCGATTACATTACCAAACCTTTTCAACAGGAGGAAGTGCTGGCCCGAGTCAACATCCACCTCAAGCTCTATCACCTCAACCGAGACTTGGAGAAGCGAGTGGCGCAGAGAACCGCTGCGTTATCCAATGCTCTAACCCAATTGCAACAATCGCAGATGCTGTTGGTGCAAAGTGAAAAGATGTCTGCACTCGGTCAGCTGGTGGCAGGAATCGCCCACGAAATCAATAACCCGATTAATTTTGTGCATGGCAATGTCACTCATCTCGATCGATACATCCAAGATGTCCTGAGTTTGCTTCAGGTGTATCAGCAACACTATCCCCATCCTGTCTCAGCAGTGCAAGCAGAAGCAGAAAGCATTGACCTCGATTTTCTTTTGTCTGACCTGCCGAAAACCTTATCCTCGATGAAACTAGGAACGGGCAGAATTCTGGAGATTGTGCAAGGCTTACGGAACTTTTCTCGCTTGGACGAAGCTGAACTCAAAGTTGTAGATATTCACACAGGGATTGAGAGTACGCTGCTGATTCTGCAACATCGCCTGAAAGCAAAGCCAGAACATGGAGGGATTCAGCTGATCAAGGAGTATGGGGTTCTGCCTGAAATTGAGTGTTACCCAGGCCAATTGAACCAGGTGTTCATGAACTTAATTGCCAACGCCATTGATGCCTTGGAGGAATCGATGCTGAGTTGTTGGTTGCCCAGAGGTAATAGCCAAGCCCTCGACAGGGCTACCATTTGGATTCGCACAGAAATGTTAGATCAACATCACGTCTGTATCCGGATTGCGGACAACGGAGTGGGGATCAAGGAGGAATTCAAGACCAAGCTGTTTGAGCCTTTCTTTACGACCAAGCCCATTGGTAAAGGGACGGGTTTGGGGTTACCCATTAGCTATCAAATTGTGGTTGAAAAACATGGGGGTCAACTGGAGTGTATTTCTGAACTCGGGCAAGGCACCGAGTTTGTCATTACGATGCCAATTCGGGTAGCACTAACGTTGTAATTCAGTCTTTTAAGGTATCTGTTGTGAACTACAAGATTGCTTCAAACTGCAAGTAGCAATTTGAACTAAAAACTCCATTGAGACGCTGTTTGAAAAGCTTGAAGATTTAGCAAATTCAGTTAGGACTCTCGTAAGAATAAATTGTTTAGAGGAAAGACTAGGATGACTATCCTATAAAAAGCTCTTCCAGAAAAATTGCTCTAGTTAATTTTACACGCTGCCTTAACCCTTTAGCTTGATTCAGTTGCCAAAAAACGATCGCTCCTCTGGGTATGTAGAGGAGCGATCGTTTTTTGGGTCATTGTCTTTATACTCTCTGATGCCTACTCAATCCCTGTTCGAGTGGTGGCCCTTTCTGGCGGACCTCATTTCAACGCCCGGTGGTACCTTCCTCGCGCCTTGTCCTACCAAGACTCAGCTCAACGGATGTTTTTTGTCAAAGGGGTATTGCTAGTTTTCAGCTATTGCACTTTAGAATGCACCGATGCACCATATAGAAGATAATTCATCCTTTTATGCGCGTGTTCCAGCACGAGTTTTAGGATGCCTGCGTGGGGGTGGAATTACCGTTATTCTCTTTCCTGGGCAGGGGGTAGTAGTCACGCACCCCATCCAAACTCATCTCGTTCCTGAAACTTTGAGAATGCCCAACAGTGAGTTTGATGTCTTGTTCAAACATCCTGGTGCAGAAATGGTCCGAGTTCTGCACTAGGATGAATCATGTTCAGAAATTAGTAGCAGCAATGAGTGAAGTTCAACTTAATCTTGTTGTCATTCGCTCAAGTAACGTTGAACAAGCCGCTGTGTTCTACCAACGATTAGGTTTGTCTTTCATCAAACATCAGCATGGTAATGGTTTAGAGCATTTTGCTAGTGAGCTAGGTTCTATCACGTTTGAGATTTATCCGTGTACTCCTGGAACAGTGCCAACAAAAGCAACTCGGCTAGGATTTCAAGTGTCTTCTGTAGATGATGTTGTTTGCAAACTCAAACAGCATGGGGCTTCAATTGTTTCACCTCCTGCGGATTCAGCTTGGGGACGACGTGCAGTTGTGGCAGACCCTGATGGACATCGAGTAGAGTTAACAAGCAGGTGAACAGAGGCATTATGCCGCGAGAAGAGACGCATCAACTTTGGGAGCAGATACCCCTGGAACTTCCATGATCCAACCCACGACACCTGACGATGCATCAGCAATAATTGCGCTAGCTGTGGCCGCTGGGATGTTCCCCGCGAACGAAACCGAAGCGCTGGGCAAAGTGTTGGCAGACTATTTTGGCGGTAATCTCGACAAGGGCCATGTGTGGGTCAGCGACGAGGAGGCGGGGGAGCTGTGTGGAGCCGCCTACTATGCACCAGATTTGATGGCAGATCGAACGTGGTATTTGTACATGATTGCGGTACGGCCCGATTGCCAGGGACGGGGGCACGGGACGATGCTGATGCAGCATGTGGAAAATGCCCTGCGGATGAGCGGTCAGCGGCTGTTACTAGTCGAGACATCGGGGCTGCCGAACTACGAGCGCACTCGGACGTTCTACGAGAAGTGCGGCTACGAGAAGGAGGCGCGCATCCGAGACTTCTACACGGCGGGTGATGACAAGATCGTGTTTCGTAAAGTGTTGAACGCAGATTAGGCCATAGTCCGTGGCTGATCGTGCATCAAGCTATGGTGGGTTTGGTAAAGTAGAGAGGCATCTACTTTCAAGCACAATCTATGAAATGCCGACTCTGTGGTCATCTCCGCACGCATAAACACAGTAAAGCCCCAAACGCTAGTCAGCGATATTTCTGTCCCTAGTGTAAGCAAACGTTCAACGAACGCTTTGACACCTTGTACTACCATCGCCAAGTGAGCGTGGAGCAAATTCGGCAAGTGCTACAGGCGCATAGCACAGTAGTCTGAGAGGCATTGGTCGCACGACAGGACTTGCGTATAACTACAGTTGTGAGTAGTTCGCGCTGTGAGTCAGCAGGCGCAACTGGTGGATAATGCTCAAGTTCGTTCTCTGCGCAACGCCGCGATCGCCCTCATCTCCATTTAATTTTTTGTCATAAATGTTTTCGCGGTTAATCTCGCTGTTAGCTTGTAACTCTAATGAATGAGCTTAAAACATCTAAATGATGAACCGCTTTCTTACCCTGTGCTTGAGCACGATTCTTTTGATTGCAGCGGCCTCAGGTATTGCACAATCTGCCGCTCGCTCTGATGGGATGGCACAACTGCCACGCATCTTGAACACCTGTCCTGCAAACGTTCCAACCGCATCTGCTGCACCCTTCCCCAAGTTGCATCCCCATGCTTTGAAGGCCAGAGTGCCCATCATGATGTATCACGACATTCTGCCGGCAAAAAAAGTGGCGTATGACTTAACGCCTAACGAACTCAGACAGCACTTTGAGCGGCTAAAGTCGAACCAGATGACCCCAATTAGCCTCGCTCAATTGATGGCTCATCTGCGCACCGGTAGCCCTTTACCTAAGAAATCGATTTTACTGACGTTCGACGATGGCTACGGAGGGCACTATCAGTACGCCTATCCACTCTTAAAGGAATATGGGTACCCAGCTGTATTCTCGATTCACACCAGTTCGGTGGAGGTGAATGCGGGTCGAACTCACGTGAGCTGGCAAGAGCTCAGAACGATGGCCAATGATCCGCTCGTGACGATTGCATCTCATAGCAAAACTCACCCTGTGCTCACCAAGCTCTCTCATCAACAGTTGGTCCAAGAAGTTGCCGACTCGAAGAAAATTCTGGAATCGAGACTGGGTCGCTCGGTGCAGTACTTTACTTATCCCTATGGTCTGTATGATGCTAGAGTCAAGCGAGCCGTTGCGAATGCCAACTATTTTGCCGCGATCGCTTATGCCGTGCCGACAGAGCGCTTTGCCAACCAGTCACCGGACTTGTTGAGTTTGGCTCGCTTTGAAAAATCTCAGCTTGAAAAAGTGATTCCTCAAGCTTGGAGCGGTCCTTCTTCCGCGCAGTGCAAGTGAACTGCAAACGGCTGGCTGATGTCCTGGCGGTTCTCCAAGCTGCACCTGCTTATTTCATCGATCCTCACCATAAATTTGTTCAAATTTTGAGGAGCGGTCCAGCCCAAGTTCAGTGCGATCGTCCCTTGCCGCTATGCATTGTCACATCTGTCTTTACAAGTAGAATAATCGTCAAAAAGCTATGTCTAGTCTGAGATCGAGCGATCGCCCTCTTTCCTGATTCAGCCTTTAGGTGCCATTGACAAAATATTTGGGTTCATACGTAGATTGGGTGGGCGCGATCGCAGCTGTGGCGCCTTTTGGTAATTGACACCGATCTTGGGGTATCTGTCGTCTAGTGACTGAAATGCCGATCAGGCATAGATTCTAAGCAAAAGATATTTGGGTAGAAAGTTTCAGGGTCAGGGTTGCCGGGTTATCAATCATGGCAATCTCCTATTATTGCCATGTGAAGTTATGCCAAAATTTCTTGAGTTGAGGGAAATGTTATGGAGTGGTTTTGGGTACTGTTAATCTTTTTTGTAGTTATAGTGGGTTCACTCTGGTTTGGCTACCTGGCAGAAGAAGAAATGGTAGGACCCGAAGCCGCCCGTAGAAATTCGCGCTCTGCAACGCCTTTGTTTTTATTTTGGCTGCCATTATCTGGATTCGCCCTTTTCTTTGTACTTGAACGACTAGGACGCTATGGTTGGGTAAGCTTCCACATCTTATATGCTGTTTCGATTAGTGCCTGGTGGATTAGCTGGTTTTTTAGAAAGCAAGAAGCTGGTTCTTTACTAGCAGATGTAGGAAGAACTCCACAGAGCAAATTTCTATTCTGGATTGGCTTGATTGAGGTGGCATTGGTAGTTTTCCAGACATGGTTATTTTTGACGTCAACCTTAACTAGAAGCCCGGAATATACTAGCCTGTACCTAGAGATATCTAGGCTCGTCCTTTGGTGGTCAATTGCTGGTTTTACTATTGCTGTAGGCTTAAACAAACTTGAGTTTAGAGAGAATGGTATTTGTCTCGTGCATTCACTCATGAGATGGCAAAGAATAAATTCGTACACTTGGGAAACAGATAAATCAAATGTGTTGACAATTCGATTCAAACCACGCTTTCCTCTATTGCCAAGCTTTGCGAGCCTAGCTATTCCTGCAAACCATCAAGAGGTGGTAAGCCGTATTTTAGCCGAGCGATTAGCAGGCAAGAGACTATAGTTCTGTTGTGCCAGTTAATACGATATTTAAATTCATACGCAGGTTTGGTGGGAACGATCGCAGCCTCTAACAGGACTCGTTGTGGGCTGAGCTGAGATTGGCATTCGGGAGAGGAGGCTGAGGGAGAGCGGGAATCTTACATCAAGCGGACGCTCGCGCTGCAAGCTACGAAATAACCTCCCGCTTGAGTACTGCTACAAAATCCCACAGCTCCCCATTAGCACGTGTGCCAGGAAGAATAGACACTAACTCCCAGCCTCTAGCTCCCGCTTCATTCAATACCTCCTCAAGTTCTATTTCGTTAATCTTCCCTGCCCCGAATGTTCCTTGAGCAAAGAACTTAATCGTTTTATATTCCCACTCACCCATGGCCTTCTCTAAAGAGTTTCAAAATTACCCTAGAATTTTCCGATATCCATCTTTCACTACAAAGTCTGATCTTGGAGGCGATCGCCCCCAGGGCAAACGCATCTTATTGAGCAAAGACTTTAGCCAGATAATCATTATCCCAGCCTGCTTTGAGGCGCTTGGCCTTCATTCCCCCCTTGGCAGTCTTCTCTTGGCTCAA
>NZ_JAMPKN010000022.1:0-65589 GCF_039962155.1 Trichocoleus desertorum AS-A10
TCGATATCGACGGGAGGAGCCGCGATGAAGGCAATGATGAAGCAGATGGTGGCGGAGAGCAGGGTGGGGATCATCAGGACGCCGAACCAGCCTACATAGAGGCGGTTGTCGGTACTGGTGACCCATCCACAAAATCGCTCCCACAGGTTACCGCTTTCGCGTCTTTGTAGAGTAGTTGTCATAGTTGGATAAGTGCTGAATTAACTTGCTTGAATGTATTGTGATTAAGCAGCTAAGGGAGCCAAAACTTGACTGCCTAATATATAGGTTTAACCTAACTTCTTTCCTTAATGCCGTTAAATAATGTTTACTATTTGAGAGCGCTCAGTCAGAGGGAAATGAACTTCTGTAAAGAGATTTTAGCCTCCCGGCTTAGGTTATTTCTGTGCCAATAGTTTCAACATTCAATTAACCGTTTAGGATGGCGATCGGTCTTTTTAGAGGCAATCATAAAAATATTCTGAAGCGGATACCTATAAGCTTTGGGTAACGAATGGGTAGGTTAACCCTAGCCTCAAAGCCAGAAGTTAGCGAAGATACGTTTAGAGATAAAAACAAATAAAAACCGCTAGCGTCTTGTATAAATTAGCTAGCATTTAATAAATAGAAGCCCTGGTCAAGTTGATCGGGGCTTCCTTGTTTTAATAGAACTCCCTAGAGAGTGCTCTAGAAATCAAAGTAGATGTAGGGCAGACTGCCTTGAGGCGCTAACATCCAGACCAGGAAGAAGAACAACGGCACCAGCAGAAGCTTCAGCGGCCAATTAATTTGTAATTTTAGACCGCGATTGAAGGCATAGGCAACGCCCATTAAAGCCACAATTAACCACAACAGTAAGGCTATCTGCGGTCGCTCCATTTTTAACCCTTCCAGATAAATCTTTTGGGTAAATTGAGCATCTGCTGCATGGCCCCAGAGATGTTGCACGACCCAAGTGGAGTCCTTCAGGTTAGGTAAGCGGAAGAAGATCCAGGCTATAAACACCATCAGTTGCGTGATTAGCCAAGCAATGACTGCTCCCGGAATACTAAGCCAAAAAGCTTTGAGGCTAGGTGTGCGATCGCTATAAACCTGGGTCAGCCGATGTACGACCAAAGCGAGGCCGTGGATAGCGCCCCAAACCACGAAACCCCAAGCGGCTCCATGCCAAATTCCCGCAATCAGCATCACAATCATCAAGTTGAGGCAAGTGCGCTGTAACCCTTGCCGGGAGCCACCCAGTGGAAAATAAAGGTAGTTTCGCAACCAATCGCCCAGCGTCATGTGCCACCGTCGCCAAAAGTCGGCAATGCTGGTGGAGAAGTAAGGGAAGTCAAAATTCTGCGGCAAGTTGAAGCCGAGCAACATGGCGCTGCCTCGGACAATATCCACGTAGCCGCTGAAGTCTAAATAAAGTTGCAGCCCATAGGCAAAGGTCGCTAACCACAAGTCGCCGCTACCTGCCCGCTGGATATTACCGAAGCAAAGATCCACAAAAGTGCCAATATTGTCGCTCAAAAGCCCTTTCTTCACTGCGCCACAAGCAATCAGCCAAACTCCTTCCACGATCTGATCGGGCTTAGGAAACTGCTGCGCCTTCAACTGGGTAGCAAATAGGTGAAATCGAGTAATTGGCCCAGAAATTAACTTGGGAAAAAACAGCTTATAAGCCGAGAACTTGAGAAATTGCTGGGTCGCAGGAGCGCCACGATAGACATCGACTAAATAGGCGATACATTCAAAAGTAAAAAAGCTCAGCCCTAACGGTACGACTAAGTTTTCGTCTAGCCAGCTAGCATTTTGCTGAGCGGCGGCCCAATTGAGGCCACCCCCCACACTAGAGAGCAAGAAGGGCACATACTTAAAGCCCACCAGCAATAAGACATTGGCGGCAATCCCGAACCACAACAGCTGAACTCGGCGACGATTCCAATCCTGTTGGGCAAACTGCCAATCTTCAATCCGCCAGTCTGGTGGCTCACCGATCGCCTGCCCAATGCGGAAATTTAGCCACAAACTTGCAAACAGTAGGGGAATATAAACCACCTGCAAGGAAGCATAGAACACCAGGCTGGCAATCAGCAGGGTCCATAATCGCCACCACGGTTCTCGCACCGACCAATAAATGCCAAGAACGAGGATCAGAAAAAGTCCGTAAGTCAGCGAGAGAAACGTCATGGGTAGGAGCAGAACTAGCTGGACCGAGAATAGACAGAATCATCTCGTGAGGGATTGCCATCCGAGATTGATTAGTTTAGGGGGTGTTAGAGGCTGAAGTTTGCAATCGCGGCCAAGGAACCAGAGGGTCTTGAGCCAAACGGTTCGAGACTTCGTAGGCACCATAGCGATTTAGGTGGCTAGGGTCAGAAAAATAGTCATTTTCAGCCGGCCAAAGCTGACTCAAATCTCGAAAGACAAATCCGTTCTCGGTGGCGAGTCGGAGCATCTGCTGCCGAAACTGTTCTTCATGTTCCATCCGCACCGCATCCAAGTAGTCTTTGGTCAGAGGTAAGTTCACAAAGACTAAAGGAATTTGCTTCGCCTGCGTAAATTGCACTAAAGACGCGAGCGCTTGTGCCTGCTTGCCTTTCAGCTCAAAAGAGTCATAGTCGCTATCGTAGTCACCCGAAACTTTGGCGTATTTCTGGTAATAGGTAGCAGGATTAAACCGCAGAGACAGCGGCAAGAAGCCATCAAAGTCGATCGCGTAGAGGAGTGAATCTGTCTCAACTCCTTCGGCATTGGGTGATGCTGATTTTGCCCCAAACTGGCCCTGAGTTGCCAGCAATTGCTCTAAAGTTGGCTCCGGCTTTAATACACCCGCCCACTGTTGGTGCAACAACTGTTTCAACTGGTCGCGCTGAGCATAGGTCGCAGAAAAAGCGCCTAGGGATTCATTCATCCATTGGTTCAAGGCTTGATAACTAGCCGCTAAAGAAGTGCCCACCGTTTTGTTGGTATCGGCGGGAGTTCCCGCTGGAGTTGCAGTACTCAGGTTGCTCGTTGCGACTGTAGTTGCAGCGGACGATGCAGTACCACTGGGTGTATCAGGCACTGTACCCGCTAAAACTTGCCGATACCCCTCAGAAGCCGCGATCGCATTGTAGGTAATATCAACTCGGCCACTGTTAAAGGCTCGGGCACCATCTGCCCACACAATCAACTTCGGCATCTGGGCAGGCGTGAGCACCTGGCGCAAAATCACATCTACCACTTGAGCCGTGGCCCCGTTCACGCCAAAGTTAAACACACTCAAGCCAGCATAGCCTTGAGCCGCCAAAGCTTTCTGTAAGGCGGCTGGATCAACGCCTCGCAAGGCTCTAGAACTCCCGATGATCAGGATATCGGGGGGGCCAGATTCCGCAAGACGCTGGTAGTAGAGGGCTAACTTTTCATCTAGTTGCCGACTGTTGAAGGTTGGATAAGGCGATCGCGCTGCGGCCAAAATCGCAACCGAGGTGGCAGTCGCTTTCAGCGGTTCGGCAGGTAAAGGCTTGGCGGCAATACCAGTCTCATCTGCCAAGGATGCTGGTGGAATCGACTCGGTAAAACCAGACGCATTAAAGGCTGTTTTATCCTCCCCCGGAGATTTCTTTAATGATGCTGGGGGTTTAGGCACAGCCAAGGGTGGGCGAGGTTTACTAGCAACAGACTTTGCGGCTGTAGATGCTTTCGTTGACGCAGTTTTGGGCCGAGCATCTACCGAAGCCACATTCGTTCTGACTTGGAGAATTTGACCCAAAACCCAGTCTGCTTGCAGGGTTAACAACAGCCCTAAGGTGCCCCAAACGACAGCGACTGCCGCGCCTTTGTAGCCTGCTTGTTGCCCTAAAGGTTGGTCGCTAGGCAAGAACAACTGCGATCGCAGCAAAAGTTGTTGTAGCCTGTGAGTCACCCGCTGGGTCGTTTGGCTCAGGGCTGCTTGTAAAGCTTCGGACGTTAGCTCTGGGCGGAGACCAATTTCATTCGGTTGGGTTAATAACTCATTGACATAGGCATCAGAAGCGGCAAACTCTGGGGTTGCCTCTGGCACGAGGCGATCGCGGGTGGCAAAGTCAGCGCCATAACTCCACAAGGGGCGCTTTTGACCCGCCCGACGACCATAAACTCGAATTCCCGACACATTCGGAATCTGGAGTTGCCGCACAAATTTAGCGACGGCTGGCCCCACCTGCTTTTGCTTGGGACAAACGGGCGCATCGCTCATGATGTGCAACAAATCCTCTCGATCTAGGACTTGAATGCGTACCCCTCCAGTTGCTAAGCGCCAATCGAGGTTAGGGTTCAGCAGGCGACTCAGCAAGAACTGTAAGGCGGGGCGATCGCCTTGTTGCGCCAATCCCAACGCTGACTCCGCCAAAGCCCCATGTTGAGCCGCAGGCAAGTTGAGCCAGTCTACCCAAGCAGGCGCTTCCTGACCCGCCACCTGACCGTAGAGAGTGGCAGCGTGAATACCCTGTGGGGCTAGGGCTTCTAGTAACGTTGAAATGGTGGGAACAACCGTTGCTTGGCTCGGTGCTCCACTCGCTGGCGTTGCCGATGAATTAGGTGAAGAGGGAGGTTTGGCACTTTTGACACTACAGAGTAAATGCAGCGTAGATTCTTTTAACTCGGCCACCACTTCAACTTGATCGGCAGCCAGGGGACGATTCAGCAGGCGGGCGATCGCTTGCACGTCCCCCCAACGCGCCCACTCTTTCAGCATTTCGTCAGGTGGAGTCAAGTCAACCTGCAACCGCCAATCTGGACGCGGCTCGCCACTGACTTGGCTAAAAACTAGCGCATCGCGAAAACTATCCAGTTCCAAGCCTCGAAGTTTCTGCGCGATCGGCTCTGCCAGAGACGCTGGATCGGGGCTATAAGGTGCTTCGCAAATAATCCAAAGCCGCTGGTTGCGGTGCTGGCTGTCTGTAGCCGCATCAGGCGTACAGGGAATTGCCTTAGCTGTCACTTCAACGGCAACTCCCATTGCCCCCAAGGTTTCACTCAAATAGCGAGCGATCGCATCAGGGCGACCTTGCTTAGCTAAAGTACGATTGGGGACTAGGAGGGCTGTGCCCGCTGCCGAGGTGGAGTGAGGAGGCGCGGATGGGACTGGAGCTTTGGGTTGAGTTGCTGTGGCTGGCGAGCCTGGAGGTCTATTAGATTTTTGAGTAGTTGGACCCGCTTTAACTGCTGTTGTAGTTGAGTCAGACGTAGTTGAATTGGAGCGGGAGCGGATAGGGGGTTGTCGTAAGGTAAAGCTAGAGAGGTCAGGAGGCGGGGGTTGTAGATGCTTAAGTTGTTCTAAATGGCGATCAAGCTGGTTGAGGTAAATTGGCTCTGACCAACTGGGGCGATCGCTACTAAAGCCACGACCATAGAGAAAAATCTGGTAAATCGGATGGGGGTCGGGGGGTAGCAAGGCCGCTAAATCTGCTTGTGAAAGTGCCTCCACCACGCGACTCATTACCACTACTGAGTCGGGAGCTTGGTGCCCTTCACATAAAATATGTACGAGATTGCCCCGAAACCTAACTTGAACCTGCACTCCTTGCAGATTAATCGCTCGGACAACCCACTGTGTTATGACGGCCTGACGACCTGAAGCCCGTTCATTTACATTCAACATCAAAGCCCCAACCCGTTGGATTGATTCAACTGAGCAAGCTTGCCCTTTACGAATAGCACACCCTGGCTGCGTTACACCCCTCAGACAGATGCGATCGCTCTCAGAAACGCTATACTGACGAAGACTATCTCATCCTGAGACGCTGTGCAAATACAGCTTAGTCTGCGATTACCAAGCAATATTAAGCTCCCCAAATGACTGGGGATCGGTAGAAAGCTTTACATCTGGTTTGTCTAGCCTGACTACAACAGGGTGAGCTTTGACGCAGCGTAGCACATGCTAGCTAAGACGAGTAAGAAGACTATTAAGCCGCCTCAACCTGACAATTTTCCAACTAAACGCTTGATTAGCAGTCTGTAGGCCTTGCTATGCCATCCACTTCAAAGCGACCTAACCCGGATCAATCCAAATCCAGCCCTTGGCTTAGTCTAGCTACCGTTCCTTTGCTTGCATTCTTGTTAAGCGGTAAAGCCTTAGCAGAGTGTGTGCAAGAGTTGGGGCAGATGAGTGAAGAACTATTTAGGGGCGATCGCCTACCTAATATAGACTTTCCGGTCACTCATACTTCTAACTCCGAAATTTCCGAGTAACTTTAAGTCACTCGAATTTGCTACTATTTTCTAGCTCTGAATCTAATTTGCCCCAGTTGTACTGCCTGAGCCTGGTCTCAATCATCACTTGAGACTAAATCTCAAATACTTCTGAACCGGGTCTTAGTTAATTTCTGACGTTGTTTTTGCGAACTGCCTCAGAAGTTACGAGGTGTAGATTCCAGAATTGACCTAACTAAGCGACGAATTGGGACAGAGTCAGGCTTTATTGACGCTAAAACCCCCCAAAATTAGAGCTTAACCCATAAAATTGTTGAGTATTTTCACTGGGCTGGAACAGACTCTATGAGTTCAACCTTCCATTCGTCAGATGATGCCTACAGCTCTGTAGCCATGTCAGCACCAGAGGCATCACAAACAATGGCTGTGAGCGCTACCTCAGAGCTGTTTCCGCATCAAAAAACGGCATTTCCCCTCCGCGAACGCTTAAAGGTCGTGGAAGACTTGTGGGAATCAGTGTTGCAGCAAGAGTGCGGCCAAGAGCTGGTGGACTTGTTAAACCAATTGCGAGCTATGTGCTCACCAGAAGGACAAGCCGCCAATGCCTTAGAGCCAGAAGTCTTAAAAGTAATCGAAAAGCTCGACCTCAACGAAGCGATTCGAGCCGCTCGGGCTTTCGCGCTGTACTTTCAATTAATCAACATTGTTGAGCAGCACTACGAGCAGCGGGGACAGCAGCAACAGTATCGAGCCGCTTACGAAGGCGGTGGAGCGCAGAATGGCGATCGCTCCCAAGATTTAATCGCTTCACTCATGGGCGAACCCCTTGATCAGCCTGCTGCCGAGCCACAACTAGATTTACAAGCCAATCTTTTAGAAAAGAGCTTGCAAGAAGCAAATCCACCTCGCCGGGAGATGGGGACATTTCACGGGCTATTTCCCAAGCTGCGAGAACTGAATGTGCCACCACAGCATATTCAAAGATTAATTGACCAGCTAGATGTGCGGCTTGTCTTCACCGCTCACCCAACTGAGATTGTTCGCCACACCATTCGGGATAAACAGCGACGGATTGCCAAAATTCTGCGCCAGCTCGATCGGATTGAAGAAGCAGGTAATGCAGCCAACTTAGTGTCTTCTTGGGAACTAGAGGCGCTACGAGAACAACTCACTGAGGAAATTCGCCTCTGGTGGCGCACTGACGAGTTGCACCAGTTTAAACCCACAGTTTTGGATGAAGTGGACTATACGTTGCACTACTTCCAAGAAGTGTTGTTTGATGTCATCCCTCAGCTCTATCAACGCTTCAAACGCGCCCTTGATACTTCATTCCCCCACCTGCGTCCACCCCAACACAGTTTTTGCAAGTTTGGTTCTTGGGTTGGATCAGACCGCGATGGCAACCCATCCGTCACACCTCAGATCACTTGGCAAACTGCTTGTTATCAGCGCAACTTAGTCTTAGAAAAATACCTCCAGTCGGTGCGGCGGCTGACCAACTTACTTAGCCTCTCGCTGCATTGGTGCGATGTTTTACCCGACCTGCTGGAATCCCTAGAGCAGGACCAGATGCAACTGCCCGATGTCTATGACCGATTGGCGATCCGCTATCGGCAAGAACCATATCGGCTCAAGCTGGCTTATGTACTTCAGCGCTTGGAAAATACTCAGGCCCGGAACTCCCGCTTGCAGACAGGGGATTACCTGCAAAACGAAATCTTAGAGAGCCAGCCTGCAAATACCTATCGCTCTGGAGCCGAGTTTTTAGCAGAACTGCAATTAATTCACCGCAACCTGACTGCGACTGGTCTGAGCTGCCGCGAGCTAGAGAATTTGATTTGTCAGGTGGAAATTTACGGCTTTAACTTAGCCCACCTGGATATCCGTCAAGAAAGCTCCCGCCACTCGGATGTGTTTAATGAAGTCGCGGAATATCTGCAAATTCTGCCCAAGTCTTACAACGAGATGTCGGAAGCTCAGCGATCGCTTTGGCTCGCGACTGAGTTGCAGACTAGACGACCGCTGATTCCCGCCGAGTTGCCCTTCTCCGAAAAAACCTGCGAGATTATTGAAACCTTCCGCGTGGTGCGGAAATTGCAGCAGGAGTTTGGCCCGGAAATTTGTCAAACCTACGTCATTAGCATGAGTCACAACGTTAGTGACCTGCTGGCAGTACTGTTATTGGCCAAAGAAGCAGGACTTTATGATCCAGCGACTGGTGTTGGCACCCTTCAAGTAGTTCCCTTGTTTGAAACTGTGGAAGACTTGAAGCAAGCTCCCTCGGTGATGTTGGATTTGTTTGAACTGCCTCTGTATCGGGCTTTTCTAGCAGGGGGCCACGCAGCAGCGACTAGCCCAGAGGAGGTGCACCCGATGCTGCAAGAAGTCATGCTGGGCTACTCCGACAGCAACAAAGACTCTGGCTTCCTCAGCAGCAACTGGGAAATTCATAAAGCTCAGCAAGCGTTGCAGCAGATCGCTGAAACCTACGGCATTCATCTGCGGATTTTCCACGGTCGGGGTGGCTCGGTCGGTCGGGGGGGTGGCCCTGCTTACGAAGCAATTTTGGCCCAGCCTGGTCGGAGCGTGAATGGTCGGATCAAGATTACCGAGCAGGGAGAGGTCTTAGCTTCTAAGTATTCTTTGCCAGAACTAGCGCTCTTTAACTTGGAAACCGTCACCACCGCGGTGATTCAAACTAGCTTGCTCCGTAATGGGTTTGATGACATTGAACCCTGGAACGAGATTATGGAGGAGTTGTCTCGGCGATCGCGGATTCACTATCGCGCCTTGATTTACGAGCAGGCTGACTTTGTTGACTTCTTCCACCAAGTCACCCCTATTGAAGAAATTAGTCAACTCCAAATCAGCTCTCGTCCGGCGCGACGGGGCGGCAAAAAAGATTTGGGCAGTTTGCGAGCCATCCCTTGGGTATTTAGCTGGACCCAAAGCCGTTTCCTAGTTCCATCTTGGTATGGCGTGGGCACTGCTTTAGAGCAGTTTTTACAAGAAGAGCCAGAAGAACATCTCAAGCTGTTGCGCTACTTCTACTACAAATGGCCCTTTTTCAAGATGGTGATTTCTAAGGTGGAAATGACCTTGGCCAAAGTGGACCTACAAATTGCTCATCACTATGTAGGAGAGCTGTCAGAACCAGAGGACCGAGCCCGATTCGAAACTTTGTACGAACAGATCGCCAAGGAATACCACCTAACGCGAGATTTGGTCCTGACTATCACAGGTCATAAGCGCTTACTCGATGGCGATCCAGAGCTACAGCGATCGGTGCAGCTTCGCAACGGCACGATTGTTCCGCTGGGATTCTTGCAAGTGTCCTTGCTCAAGCGTCTGCGCCAGCATCGTACTAGCTCCACTACGGCCATCATCCGCTCTCGCTATAGCAAAGGAGAACTGCTACGCGGTGCTCTACTAACTATCAACGGCATTGCGGCGGGCATGCGAAACACAGGCTGATCTAGGTTGACTAGCAAGCTGGCTTAGAATAAAACCTAAGTCAGCTTAATCAGCCCATCCACTAGTCTTGTAAGAGGCGCTGATGTCTCCTAGGCGTACCCTAATTTGCACGTTTACGGCGCTAACGTCCGGCATTTTTGGTGCGTATATGGGAGGGCAGCTTAGTCTGGCCGCACAGAACCGAACCTGTGAAACTCAATTTTGGGGACCTAAACTTGTTTGTCAAGCGGCAGGTGCTCCTGGAGCTATGTGGCGAGGTAGTCTCACAGGCCTTTGGACTGGGGCAGTTTTGGGAGCTTTTGTGGCTGGGCTAGCAACCCGCAAAGTACCAGCAAGCCCAACGCTGATCATTCATCCATCCAATCAGCCAGTTCAAAGTGCCACAGAGGGAGCCTCAGTTGTACCCGCTATTACTTCTGAACCCGCTACATTAGCAACACCTGCTGCTCTCACCTCGTTGCAAACAGAAGTTTTGTACTGTCTCTTGGCGCTTCTCACCACCAAGCAAATCAGTTCTGAAACCCTCAGATCTGAGACCGATCCAGACACGGCGATCGCATCACCCAACCTAGTAGAGCTGAAAACCTGGGCGGAAGACATAGCGCGATCGCAACCGGATACCTATGATGCAACCCAGCTTCCTAGTCTCCAGTCAGTCACCGTGGATGAAGCTCGGCACTTGTTAGTTGAAGCTGGCTTTTCAGTTCAAGCAGTAGACCAAGCTTGGCAACTCCTACAAGCCTCAGGCCAGATGCCTCCTCAGGCGTGAAACATAAAATCAGTTTGCCCGCTTCATGTTTGCCCGCTTTATAGCTGTTGCTCTAGAACCAGTGCCCTAAAACCAACGCCCTAAAACTAGTCAAACTTCCTGTCTAGCGATCTAGGTCATTTTCTTGAAGGGGTAGACAGTCAAGGCAGGGGTTTAAGATGCTATTGAGAAACCTGATGAAGTACCGATGCAATTCTTCCTTGTGAAAGCGATTCAACCTATTTTGCAGCGTTGTCTAGGCATCATTCTGCTACTGTGCTTGGCATGGCTATGGATCATCCTGTGGGCGACTCCCGCTTGGGCTCAGGTTGATACCGTCAACTACAACAATGCCAACTTAAACAACCAAGACTTTTCCCATGCCAACTTAGTTGGCAGAACTTTTGTCGCTGCGGAAATGCGAGAAATTAATTTTCAGGGAGCCGATTTAACTAACGCCATCATGACGAAAGGCGTGCTGCTCAATGCCAACTTAAGTGGCGTTAACTTCACTGGAGCCTTGGTCGATCGCGTCTTTTTGCAAGGCGCGGATCTTTCCAATGCGATTTTCCAAGAAGCCATTATGACCCGCACCAGCTTTGAGGGGGCAACCATCATTGGGGCAGACTTCACCGATGCTGTGCTCGATCGCTACGAGATTGCCCAGCTCTGCAAACGAGCTGAAGGAGTCAACCCAGTCACGGGAGTAGCGACGCGTGATAGCCTAGGCTGTCGCTAGCGGTTGCCCTGCCCACTGAGCCATTGCGGGCCAATTCAACACATCCTCTAGCAGCGATTGATATCCCGCTACATTGGGGTGAAGGCCATCCTCGCACAGGCGCGATCGCCACCAGTCTTCACCCCGATCTAGCCAATGCTGAAAAACGTCCAGATAGGGGATTTGGCGCTCTGCACAGGCCAATCGAGTCACTTCTTTGTAGCGCACTTGCTCGCTCTGGCTGTAATAAAAGCAGTCTAGGAATGGCATCTTGGCTTCATCGATTGGCACCATGCCAACAAATAAAACTGGGCACAACTGCTTTGCTTGGTCTAGCAAATTGCTAATCTCAGTTTGGAATAGCTCAAAATCGGTAAAGTTACGTCCCGTAGGTCGCCCCAAGCGGGCAGAATCGTTTACTCCGACGGAGAGAATAATTAAATCTGGAACGCGGTTTCGTAGCTCCCCACGATGGCGAAACTCCCCATCTAACCGTTGGATTATTTGCTGGACTCCATCGCCCCGCACACCAAGGTTATAAAGTACATGACCTGGGCTATCCGGGAGCATCCAACTGCGGCGTAGGCGTTCTACCCAACCACCCCCAGCTGGATCGCCAAATCCGTACACAATGCTGTCACCCAGGGCGACAATCTTCTGAGGGTGATGCTTAAAGACAAGCCCGCGTTGTTGCTGAGAAATAGGAGATTCAAGGGTTCGCATGCGATCGCCTGAACGCTGAATCGGACTTTATCATTCAAACAAAAACTTTGCAAATCTTGATGCATCTATAGAAGCAGACACAAATGCAACTTTTAAGGATCAAACAGCGTCTTGGAGACTCCTGATAGACTAGAGATTACTCTCCCAACTTAGAAATTCTATGCACAAGCGTTCTGTATTCGATACCACCCAAATCATGCGACGGGCTGAAGATTTGATTGGGGCCGCTTCTAATCGTTATCGGATCACTGTGCAAGTTGCCAATCGGGCGAAGCGTCGTCGGTTTGAAGATTTTGACAGCATTGATGACCCCAAGATGAAACCCGTGTTACGGGCGATCATGGAAATGTCGGATGAGTTAACTCAACCAGAAATTATTGGCGAGTGAAAAGACGAAATCGAGTTCTAAAGTTTATTGCCACTGTTCTAAGTGTTGCGGGCTTAACTGCGATCGCCGCGGTAATGAGTTTGGGCAACCATAGCTTGCTCAATCCATCCCCTGCTTTCTCTCAAAGCCCTGGTTTCTCCCAAAGCGTCGTCAGAGTTGATGATGCTTGGCAGCAAGTCTATAAGCAGATCCCTAACTTGCCCCGTGAGAACCAGTACACCAGCACAGAAACAGGTAAAGTAGACCCCAACAACACGTTGGTTCGACGCTTAATTCGCTATCACATCTATGTGAAGGGGCGACCCCCTGGATATCGCTTGGACTGGAAGCTAACCTTGGCTGATTACTTGGGTGCCAACAGCCTGATGCAGGAATCTCAGTATCCAGGGTACGACACCTTAAAGACTAATCCCCTAGAAGGCGATCGCGTAGCTATTGGTCGCTTAAATCGAGTCCAACGGAATGCGTTAGCTCAAGCTTTGACTAATGTGTTTAGTCCTCGGGCTAGTCAAGCGGCTCAACCCAACCCGAACCCAGCGAGTAATGTTCCATCAGGCTCAACTCGGCCTCAAGGGACCCCGACTTCACCAAGGCTCCCTCAACCAAAGCCAGGAGATGCGCGGTTGCTCTTGCCTTAGCAGTTAATGCAATTTAATTTAAGCGGGTAGTTGAGTGGATGTACGTCTGCTGAACTACCTTTACTTTTTAGGCTTAGTTTCTGGGCAGATACCACGGCATTTAAATGGAACGATTAGTCAAAAGTGGACCCGGTTGGCGACTGGGCTGGGACCCTAATGCTAAGGAATTTCAAGGGCTAGTCGGTGGGACAGACTGGGCCATTGAGTTAACCGAAGCGGAATTAAACGATCTCTGCCGCCTAACTGAGCAGCTTGCTGGCACCATGCAGCACATGGCTACAGAATTAATGGATGAAGAAAAGATTAGCTGTGAAGCGGAAAGCGAGCTCTTGTGGCTAGAAGCCGAAGGTTATCCCCATACCTACAGCTTGCGTTTCATTTTACAAACTGGACGCCGGGGAGAAGGCAGTTGGCCTGATTCGGCAGTGCCCGCTCTGCTGCAAGCTATTCAAGTCCTGAAAGTTTTCTAATTTTTTGTGCCGAATTGGGAAGTTATGGTATAGTCGTAAAGCACGACGGGGCGTAGCGCAGCTTGGTAGCGCACTACTTTGGGGTAGTAGGGGTCGTGGGTTCGAATCCCGCCGCTCCGATCGCATAAGGCCTGCTCATTAAATTGAGCGGGCTTTGTTGTTTTAAAACATTTTTTGGTAAAATCTGATTCTTCACACAGCTGGTCAAACTTCTAAGCAGAACGAGCTTCTAGATTTAAAGACTTAGGGTCGAGTTAGCAGAAAAAGCAGAGGGCGATCGCATTGTTAATTTGACAAGGAATATGTCTCTAATATTCTTCTGATCGCGGTTGTAGGCTATCTCTGCTTGAGTCAGTTTTTTCTCTTCCTATAATGACTAGGGATCTTCATCTAGGGGATTTATCCTTTCCTGCCTGCGTAGATTGAGGTTGCTTGAGGAGATAGTACGGAAGAACGGCTCCTTTATAAGACTTAGCTTGTTGAAGTTGAGACCAAGCTAATCTTTTAGCTGGTCTATCAAACCTGTATCTATCAGGTATCAAGCCTTTAAACCCTATTTCCCTTTGCAAACCTGGCCATGCAAATCGCACCTGTTCTAGGTTCGCTTCTACAAAGGATACTCCTCGTAAGTTTGCTCCCATAAGGAACGCACTTTGTAGATTCGCTTCTCTAAGGTCAGCTTCTTGTAAGTTCGTCCCTATGAGATCCGCGTTTTGTAAGTTCGCCTGTATTAGGTTTATCTCCGCCAGGTTCGCAAACCAAAGTCGTGCGTCTTGCAAGTTAGCTCCTTCAAGCTCTGCCTGCTTCAGATTTGCCCCCGTTAGATGCGCGCTGATAAGGCACGCTTGCACCAGGCATGCTTGGTATAGGTTTGACCTCAAAAGAGTTACCCCTTGTAGGTCTGCCCCTTGTAGCTTTGCCTGTCTCAGATTGGCTTCACAAAGCTTTGCCCATTGCAAGTTAGCACTGCAAAACTTCGCTTCTTGCAGATTCGCTCCGGTAAGTTCTACTTGTTGTAGATTAGCGTCTGAAAGCTCTGCTTGCTGGAAGTTGATTCCCGCAAGTTCTGCCTGTTGGAGACTAGAGCCTGAAAGGTCTGCTGATCTCAGTTGAGCGGTAGGAGGAAGGTGTAAACGTCGCAAGTCTACTGCTCGCAAATTGAGGCGATGGGGTTCAAGCTTGTGCCCATAGGTATGCTTCCGTCGAGCAAGTAAAGTCAGCACAGCCTGAATGTCAAGGGGCAGCGGTGGAATATTTGGTTGGCTTGCAAAGTTATCACCCTCAACTTTTTGAAGCGCTACTTGAATAAACGAGGTCGACTTCTTTTCAGTTTTAGGTGGGTAGGGTGACTTTTCTCGTGCGTAAGCAGTAAGAGTTTCCATTACTTGCCAGTAGTACTTTTCCTCCGCATCCTTGGCAATTTGCTCCAACGCATAAATGCCGCCAAGCCGAACGTGGATATTATCACTTCCCAGTTGCTCAATGGATTTGCTGAAGCGCTCCGCTACTTGTTTTTCTTGCGTAGCCTGATAGTTGAGCCAGGCAATAAAAGCAGTTGCAGCAGCGAAAATACCAACAACTCCTTGGATCAACCAACTTCGGGTAGCGTTCTCAGCATCAATTCGTGATTTTTCTAGAGCAGCAATTTTTTCAGGGTCGACAGGTTTGGATCGAGGCATCGAAGCTTTTGACGTTGGTGATCGCAGCGCATCAATCTGTTGTTGTAGAGGTTCTACCTGCCACTGTGGAACTTTCCAGAGTGCCCAAGGCATAAGAATAATAACCACACTTCCTATCGTCAACAAAATGAACTTTTGGGAGGGTAGAGATTTGGACATCCAATTAAAGCTGCCTTGAGTCCATGCATTTTCTCTAGATACAAATGTATCGATGTTGTTTTCGGCTGATCCTAAAATTAGAAGTACCACAGCCGTAAGGCGGAACAGCGATCTCAGCATGACAACGCGATCCCTGGTGGGGCATCCTGAATGGGTATTTGGCAGAACTTCTCGTCTTAAGCTTTTTGTATGTCTTTGACTTTCGTCTTTTATTCGGTGTTGGGTATATTCCTATTTGCTTTAGCCTTCTTTGTCATTTTTTGGCCAGTGTTACTACTGCTCAAGCATCTGGGAAAAGGCATTAACACCCGATACTTCATTACAGCACTCCTTACTCTCATTATTTCCGGAGTAGGGGTAGCCGCAGCCGATCTCCGATTTCTGGTGCCTCTAGTGATAGGCATCCCTGTCCTAACACTAATGTGGTGGGGCGATCACAGAGCTGAAGCGAGACAGCGATCGCGTCAGTAAACGTAAAACGTAGTAGGAAAGCGATTCGTACGGGTTCAATTTGTGAACGCCCGGTTTTATGGTCGCTTGCTTCCTCGCAATCTCGCTTTGACCTCACGAACAGCAACCGCTGCAAGTACACCCACCACAGCCACTATAGAGCCAGCAAAAAGTTGGGCGATCGGCCACATGGATGCTCCATCTCCTTGGTAGGGGACGAAATACTCGTTGTAGAGTAGCCACGCCAGCAGCCCAAACCAAGGAATTGCACCTCCCAGAATAACGGAACGGTACCCCTGGAAGATCCAGCCACAAATGCCTCCGGTGAGGGCAGCTAAAGAGATCAGCATTAACCACATGAATGGAATATACCCTCAAGATTGCATCAAGCCGTTTGGCTATATTTTCAATGGTGCTCTACGAAAAGAGCGTTTTAGCAAGCAGACATCCTGAAGCCTTGTATTGGAAAGCCCCTATTCAGCGACTAGAGCGTGACAGACGGTAAGGAAAGCGCAGGGCTGAAGCGAGGCAGCGATCGCGCCAATAAATGTAATAGGAGAGCGATGCCTACTTTCGGGAAAAACCATGCTGCCTAACTGATTAAACCGTGAAGGTATAAAATTTGCTCAAAGAGCGCAATTTTTACGCGATTTTGCTAACTATAGTTCGGCCAGTTCAGTGAGTACAACGAAAAAAATTGAACGCACAATATAGGAAGTTCGAAGCTTTACAGGAACTTGATAGAGATAGCGATGACAATCACTGAACTTCACAATTCAACCACTGTTAAAGAGCGAATCTTGATTGTTGAAGACAATGAGCTGCATCGCTTAATTACTCACGACTGTTTAGAGGCTGAAGGTTACACGGTTCTGAGCCTACCGGATGGCCTCAACTTCTTTTCAGCCTTAGCTGAGTTCCAACCTGAGCTGCTGCTTCTCGACCTGAAGCTACCTTGCATTGATGGATTGACTTTGCTTCAGCAATTAAAATCGTCTGTCTGGTCTGCTATTCCCGTCATCGTTGCCTCTGCCTACGCCTTCCAGAGCGAGAAGCAAAAAGCGATCGATTTGGGAGCATGTGCGTATCTCACAAAACCGATCGCTCTAGAGAATTTGGTGAAAACAATTGAAGTTGAACTGAAGACCGCTTACTCAATCATTTAACTAGCGGTTACGGCTCTTGTTGATCAATAAAATCTTCTACAATCTCATTGATTTTTGAGTAGTTTACTGGGATTTTATCTGCTAGCTCGCTGAATTTAGTTGCCAATTCGCTGAATTTTTTAGACAGACTTACTAGCGTTTGCAGATCATTTCCAAGGCCATTTTGAGCTGCTAGATAAGCCTCTCTGAATTCTTCCGGTGTCATATGGGTCAGATCTCTTCAAGTAAGAAAAAGTTTGCGCTTAACAACTCAATTCTCTCTTTACAGACCCCGAAACTCCCCTAGCCAAATGACTCAACCTATATCAGCGATTGCGCCTAACCACAGGAAATTAGCTAATTACTCTGACAAAAGACTCTACGGAAATTCTTATTAAAAACTTTTGGCTTTTTAGTAGCGATCGCCTAATCACATTCAATTAATCTTCATAAGCAAAAGAGGCAAAGCCTAAGCTTTACCTCTCTTACCTTAAAACTTATAAGCTACAAAACTAATTTAGTTCGCAGCTACAGTCAGTTTGGGTTCTGCACTAGTCTGACCATCAGGCTGGATTGACTGCCCTTCAATGAAGGAGCGCAACATCCAAGCCATTTCTTCGTGCTGTTCCATCAAACCTGTGAGGAAGTCAGCAGTTCCCTCATCATGGAAGCTTTCGGAGCACTGGTCTACATGGTCACGCAGATTACGAATCACCTGCTCGTGGTCACCGACCAAGTTAGAAACCATTTGCTCTGCTGTAGGAACGTCACCCCCATGCTCTTCAATGGATGCGTTTTCTAAGAAACCTTGAGCAGTTCCAACCGGGTAGCCGCCCAACATCCGGACGCGCTCAGCCAATGAATCAATGTTTTCGGTCAGAGCTTGGTAGTGCTCTTCCCACATTTGGTGTAGAGAGCGGAATTGAGGACCAACTACATCCCAGTGGTATTTCTTAGTTTTGATCAGAAGCAAATAAGCGTTAGACAGATCACGATTCAACAATCCAATCACGCCTTGACGCTGTTCTTCGGTCAAACCAATATTTAACTTACGCATTTTTATTTTTCTCCACGCTTCAGCTCTCTTTCTACTGCAACAAATCCACACAATTGCAGCATCAGTCAAATGAGAGATTGTTGAGCTGGCGTAGGTTCTGAATCTTGGAGGATGCTAAAACAAAGGTGTTTAGGGCTTAACTGCAACCACAGGACTCACCTTAGCGCGATAAAGCAGCTTCGCCTCTTGACGATAACCTGTGTAGCGGACTCGGACGCGATCGCCAGGTTGAGCAGTTCCTTCCATCAATTGATGCTGAGTTGGATCGTAGGGCAGTTCCATTCCCACTTCAGCGATCGCCTCGATTCCCCACTGCTGTAACAAAGTTTCAATCGGTCGCAGTAATGGTAGCAGTCTGACCGCTGGTGCTTGAGGGTTTTGTTGAGCTGCATAAGCCGCTGTCGGCCATTGCAGAAGCCAAGATTCGATCGCCTGCAAAATAGATTGTTGAAACTCTTGCCAAAGCGCCTCTCGTTGTTGAGCCAATTGCGCTTGCGATCGCTCATATTCCAACTTCACGGCTACCAGTTCCGCCTCCAAACCCGTTTCACTGACTGTCGGCGAAACAGGGCGTACCTCCGGCTCTAGGGCAACCTGAGAAAAAGTGCTAATCAGCTCAGGCAAGGAGATTTTTAGAGCTTGGCTGAGCTTAATCAAAGCTTCGGCTCGCATCTGAGTAGCTTGTCCTTGCCGCAGTTGCCGCACCTGCCACTCTGACACGTCGGCTTTTTGAGCTAATGCTTTAAAGCTGGAAACACCCATCGGTTGCATAAGCGATCGCAACTGATGGGTGTAGTCTGGAGAGTTCGCTGGGATCATCCTACTTACACTTCAACGGGTAGCTTTGAAGTAATACCATCTCATTTTCTACCCATTCGTGAGTCTGAAGTTGATGACGTCCCAAGTAATGATTCGAGATCTTACTGATCGAGTAGGCTTCTCAACATCCAAGCTGTTTTTTCATGAATTTGCATCCGCTGCGTTAGCAGGTCAGCCGTTGGTTCATCATTAACCCGCTCCGTGGCTGGAAAAACAGAGCGAGCAGTGCGAACCACAGCTTCCTGACCCTCTACCAAAAGACGAATCATTTCGTCGGCAGTGGGGACACCCGGAGTTTCTTCAATCGAGCTAAGTCGGGCAAAATCGCTGTAGGTGCCAGGAGCAGGAAATCCGAGGGCACGAATTCGCTCAGCAATTAGATCCACAGCCAAAGCTAATTCGGTGTACTGAGTCTCAAACATGAGGTGAAGAGTCTGGAACATGGGACCTGTCACGTTCCAGTGGAAGTTATGAGTTTTGAGGTAAAGCGTGTAAGTATCTGCGAGCAGACGGGAAAGTCCGTCCACAATCTCCTTGCGATCGGCTTCACTAATACCGATATTGATGGCGATACCTTTAGATTGGGCTTGCATAATATCTCCGTAGGTAACTCAAGGATTTTGTTAGCTAACCATCCAGCTTGCAACTAGATTATGCCAGTTAGATAGTCATCGCTAAATGTCAGGGTTAATACAAAAGGCAGTTTACTCGGTTGCTACTTTCAGCTTTAGGCTAAGTGCATCTGCAAAACTGAGCGAGGCGCACGACGAACGTTGCAGCGGATTGTTTCATGACCCAAGCGACTACAAGCCTCAAAACGGTGGCAACCCGAGAACCCGTAATACTCGCCCTCAACTTCTAAAACATCAATAGGTTCTCTTAAGCCTTCTGCCTCAATAGAAGTCATCAAAGCGACAACTTTAGCAGGGTCGTTTTGTCGGAACAAAGGACGACGGATTTTTTGGATGGGAATATTTTCAATTCTGGCCATCGGCTGCGGCGGAGAGATAATTGCTTATGTCCTAAATCATACTCATTCCGACTACGATTTGCAACATTTTTTATAATTTCTCTTGTCGCTGCGACTTGCTGAGCAGCTAGACAAGAGATTGTTAAGCCTGATGAAAATTACGGATCTTTTTCCCTGTTTTTTTCGTCGAACTGCCGTATTCTGTCAAAGAAGTCTTCTTGCGATGCCGCGACCTGTGAGCCAACCGCTTCAACCCATTGCTTCCTCTAAAGCTAAAAACCCCAAGGATCAGAGAAACCCACTGCGTCTCCCTTGGTTTGAGTTATCTGGTATGGCGATCGCTGCTTCCTGCTTAGCAGGCTTAGGAATCCAAGCGGGAGTCTCTGCTGCGCCTCCAGAACCAGAGCTACAACTTGGCGTTGTGCAACGATTTGGCACCAAACCCACCGATGAATTGACTTTGCAAGCCCCAGCGGGCGATCGCCTGACCTTAACTTTTACGACAGGCCCCATCCGCCAAACCCTGAGCACTACCAAGGTAAAGATGGATGTGGTGATGCAGCCACTGCCAGAACCTCAAGTCAATGAGCGAGTGGTCCTGAGTACTCACCGCAGCTTCGAGAGTGCTGAAGACAGCGCTGCCAAGTGGCAGGCTCAAGGGATTGAAGTTGAAGTCGCCCAGCCGGAACGCTGGCAAGTTTGGGCCAAGCGGGATGTGTACAGTTCCCCGCTCCTGCGGCGTTTACTACTGCAAAGCTTGCAAGACCAAGGTAATGCGACTGCGTATATTGATTCACAAGTTCTTTCCCAAGTCCCGAAAGCCTCGTTTATTGTAGATGGCTACCGCTACACCCGGGATCAGTTCCAAGTCAGTAGTAGTAGCAGTTTGGTTCAGGTCACACCAGGCAGTAAAGAGAAAAACAAAAGTCCCGAACAAATAGCCAAAGAACAGCAAACCAGTCGGCTTTATGCCGGGACAATACGCCTGCAACCCAACTCCTACGGCACCTATACCCTCGTTAATCAAGTTCCTATCGAAACGTACTTGCGAGGCGTTGTGCCGCACGAAATTGGGGCAGGAGCCCCCCAGCCTGCGGTCGAAGCCCAAGCAATTTTGGCTCGTACTTACGCCCTACGCAACTTACGCCGCTTCGCGATCGATGGTTACGAGCTTTGTGCCGATACTCAATGCCAAGTGTACTGGGGATTAACCGGAACTGTACCTGAGGCCGATCGCGCGATCGCAGCGACTCGGGGCTTGGTGCTGACTTACCAAAACGAACTCGTGGACGCTTTATACTCCTCGACCACAGGTGGAGTAACCGCGCCCTTTAGTGATGTCTGGAATGGAGCCCCTCGGCCTTACTTGCGAGCCGTGATCGATTCAGCCGCTAACATTTGGGATTTGTCGCAGCGTAGCTTAGCCAATGAGCAAAACTTCCGGACCTTTATTACTCAGCGTAAAGGCTTCAATGAAGAGGGGTGGGATATGTTCCGCTGGCGCGAAGAGGGCAGTTTAGCTCGGCTGACCACAGATCTGAAGCAATATTTGCAGAGCAATAAACATCCCTTAGCCGACTTTACAGCTATTCAACAACTCCAGGTCACCGAGCGATCGCCTGCGGGACGAGTGTTGAAGATGGTGGCACAAACGGATCGAGGCGCGATCGAGTTAGAAAAAGATGACATTCTTAACGCTTTCTACCCACCCAACAGCACCCTCTTTTACTTAGACCCCATTTACGGAGCCAACAAAGTTCTCAAAGGTTATGCCTTTGTGGGAGGAGGCTTGGGACACGGCGTAGGGCTAAGTCAAACTGGCTCCTATCGTCTAGGTAAGTTGGGCTGGACTAATCAGAAAATTTTGAGTTTCTACTATCCGGGCACTCAGATTCAACCGATTAGTCAAGCGCTGACCTTTTGGCGCATTCCGTCTCCCCAAACAGCTCCTAGAAGCTAAAAAATAAGGCAGGGAGTGCAAGTTGCACTCCTGCCTACTCCCTCGACCAATATCATCTAAGTTCCTCTTTTAGCAAAAAGGTTTAGAAGCTTGGTGAGAGCCAGAGAGAACTCAACCAATCAGCATTTCTCTCTGGCCCTACAAAACGAATTTTTTAGTACAGTTCTTCTTCTTGGTGGGTCAGGATGGTGCAATCAGAGGTGGGGTAAGCCACGCAAGTTAGCACGAAACCAGCTTCAATTTGGTCGTCATCCAAGAAGGACTGATCGCTTTGATCAATGCTGCCGCTGGTGATCTTACCAGCACAGGTAGAGCAAGCACCAGCGCGACAGGAGTAAGGAAGGTCAATTCCCTGCTCTTCTGCGGCGTCAAGAATGTACTCGTCATCAGGAACTTCAATAGTGGTGTTGAGCCCTTCAGCTTCGTTGATCAAGGTGACCTTAAAAGTTGGCATGCAGTAGTCCTCTCTGTTCAATGAATCGGCACGTAAAGCCTGTAGAAAGGCGACTTCAGGCATCTTCCTGAGTAATGGCTTCCTTCATCAGCTTCACTTCTAGATACTACGGGAAAAATTAAAACTTGTAACACCAAATCAGGTGTTGGGTTGAATGGGATTCGTAATGAAATTTGGTCATTTGATCTACTTATACTTATGGGACGGGTAAAGGCTTGACTAAATGGCTTTTACCGGTTCCTTTCTCAGCCTATTCATTAGGTTTATAGCTTAGAAGTAAGATGCTATGAGGGTTTAGCGGTTGACAAATAGAATTCTATTAGTCCCAAAAATCAAGCAATAAATTAGTAAGAACTATCTGTTTTATTAGAATTCATTAACTACGCTAGTTAGTCGGGTTGGAGCTAAAACTATCTACCTGGATGAGAACAATTCGGTAATCTATAGATTCGCCATCTTGTTCATTAGTACTGACTTGGATTTGTAGTTGTGACCACGCATTTCTTCAAAGATATGGCTCCATTTCCCCTCAATGTGGGGTTGGTTGGGACTGGCTATGCCGCAAAGTTACGAGCAGAGGCATTTCAAGCAGATTCGCGATCGCAACTAGTAGCAGTAGTGGGCCACGAGCTAGAAAGAGCCGTTGCCTTTAGCCAAAATTACCAAGCTGAGGCGTTGGACAATTGTTCAGCCTTACTCGATCGCCCAGACATTGATTTAGTGGTGATCTGTGCGGTAAATCGAGATCACGGAGCGATCGCCCGAGCGGCTCTAGAAGCAGGCAAGCATGTTGTGGTTGAGTATCCCTTGGCTTTGGATGTAGCCGAGGCAGAGATGCTGATTGCCCTAGCTAAAACCCAAAACAAACTACTGCATGTCGAGCATATTGAACTCTTAGGTGGCTTGCATCAGGCCCTACGGAAATCTTTGCCACAGATCGGCTCTGTCTTTCATGCCCGCTACGCCACAATCAATCCCCAAAATCCCGCGCCGCAAAAATGGACTTACCAACCAGAACTGTTTGGCTTTCCCTTTTTGGGTGCTACTTCCCGGATTCATCGCTTAACCGATTTGTTTGGCACAGTTACAACTGTGAGTTGTCAGGCGCGTTACTGGAGGCAACTTGAAGTCGATCAAGACTCCGGTTTCTATCAAGCTTGCTTGTGTACCGCCCACCTGAATTTTGCCAACGGGGTGCTTGCTGAAGTCACCTATGGTAAAGGAGAAACTCTATGGCAATCGGCTCGTACCTTTGAAGTGCAAGGAACCCAAGGAGCTTTAGTCTTTGATGGCGATCGCGGCACTTTGATTCAAGCTGCTGGCGAGCAGGTGGTTGAGGTGGGCGGACGACGGGGTTTGTTCGCGAAAGACACAGCCAATGTTTTAGATCATCTCTATAAAGGCACTCCTTTATATGTGTCTCCAGATGCCAGCTTGTACGCTTTGAAAGTGGCAGACGCAGCGCGGCGATCGGCAGAGACGGGACAGGTAGTGGCAGTAGGGAGTTAGCAGGTAGCACTTAGCAGTAAACGCTTGGCTGGTTTCCTGATTCCATGTTTAACGCTATCGACACTCTGCGTGACCGTTAGAGCTTACCTTGGGGCTGGGGGCCTCTGCTTCGTGGAATCCCTGCACTTCTGCAAGGGTGTAGAGGGGCCTACCTTTGATTTCCTCGTAGATGCGGCCAATGTATTCGCCCAAGATGCCAATGCTAACCAGTTGCACCGCACCCAGAAAAAAGACCGCCACAATAATGGCCGCGTAGCCAGTCAAAGGTGAACCTGGGGCAAAAAATCGCCAGTAAAGCACCAAAATTGCCATACAAAGCGCGATCGCCGCAGAAAATAGCCCAATATAAGTCGAAATCCGCAGCGGTACTTTGGAAAACGAAACCAACCCATTCACAGCTAGCCCCAAAGACTTGCGGAAGGTATATTTCACATCTCCAGCAAAGCGAGGGTTCCGCTCAAACAAAATTGCGGTTTGCCGAAACCCGACCCACGATCGCAACCCTCGAATATAACGATTGCGCTCTGGCATCGCATTCAGTACATCCACCACTTGACGATCGAGCAAACAAAAGTCTCCCGTATCGGTGGGGATTTCGACATCGGCTAACTGCTTCAGGATACGGTAAAAAGCATAGGCCGTGAAACGCTTAAACCAACCTTCGCGTTGGCGCTGCGTGCGTTGGGCATAAACCACTTGATAGCCTTGCCGCCATTTTTCCACCATGTCGGGGATCAGTTCTGGTGGGTCTTGCAAATCTGCATCCAAAATCACCACAATTTGCCCACGGGCAAAGTTTAGCCCCGCCGTCACCGCGATTTGATGGCCAAAGTTGCGAGCCAAGCTCAAGTAGCAAACCCGCGCATCACGTTGGTGTAGCTCCCGCAATAGTTCCCAGGAGCGATCGCGACTGCCATCATTAATCAATATCAACTCCACTGGCCCATCCATGCGGTCCATGATGCTGCTAATGCGGCGATACAGCTCTGGGATGGTAGCTTCTTCGTTATAAATAGGAACTACAAAAGAATAGTGAGGGCGCATGATCCGTCTCTAGCCTGCCAGTACTTGCACGCTGACCTTGTCATGAATATACCCTTAGTTGCTATTACTCTGAGCGATCGCCCCGCGTTGATTAACCACAGACTCAGCAATAGATTCAGGAGATTGAGATGAATACTCCTAAACTTGCAGAAATTCGAGCCTTCCTCAGCCTTTCTGACAAAATCGGCACAGCCGGACAACCGAGTGTCGAGCAGTTCGTAGCCATTAAAGCCGCAGGTTACGCAACTGTGGTGAATTTAGCGCTACCCACCTCAACCAATGCGCTGCGAAACGAAGCAGAAATCGTTACGAGTTACGGGATGGAATATATTCACATTCCAGTTGATTGGGAAAAACCGCAGGTTGAAGATGCTTTGAATTTCTTTGAGGTAATGGCAGCTAACGAAGACAAAAAAGTGTTTGTCCATTGTGCTGCCAATATGCGGGTTTCAGCATTTATGTTTTTATACCGCACCCTTTGCCAAAATGTTGCTCCTGAAGCAGCACTCCAAGACTTACAGCAAATTTGGACTCCAGCACCGCAATGGCAAGCTTTTATTGAGCAAGTAACTACTCAATACCGGAGAAAAATTCTCTAAAAAACTATTATTTGCACCTTAATTTTCCTATTCCTTGAATTTATTCGTAGTGCAGGCATTCTGCTTGCTACAGACAGGAAAATGAGGTTTTGCGAAAAGCCTTTAATTCAGCCTGTATTTATATCTTCAGGGTTAATCATGCTTTAGAAATAGCGATCGCGTGTGATTTTATTGAGGCGATCGCTCTCTCTTCTCTTCAAAAGAAATTAAAACTAAAAAGAAATCTTCACCTCGGCAAAAGGAGGAGAAAATACTATGAAGAAAACTTCAATCGCTCGTTGGACAACAATTTGTCTTCTGTTATGGTTTGCGATCGCTTGTTCCACAAATCGTTCTGCAAATAGTTCGGTGGAGACTGCACAGAACTCCCAAAATCAGGTTCCAACTCCAACCTCAACTCCTGAAGCAGAGAGGATTCCTAGTGGACCGTCTGAGCCCTCCCCGCAAACTGCTAGTTATGACACCACATATGATCCTAAAACAGTGCAAGGCTATGGCGATGGGTCAGACCAATCCTCCTTTATTGCCCAAATTAGATATAGCAACGTGCCTCTATGGGTTAGAGAATCCTTTTTTAAGCAAAAGTTGAATGAACGTTATGTCATGGTCTTTAGAGACATCAGGCCTTTATACCTGCGAGGAGACTTTAACGGCGACAGCAAAATTGATATTGCCTTAATGCTGCAAGAAAAACCAGTTCAAAATGGCTTGAGTTCTCCTTTAATAATGGCAATTTTTCAGGGTGGTACAGAGCAGGCAACTATCATTGATGATCCCGACAAGTTGGGTGCCGATGATATTTGGGCAGTTGTTCCTCAGGAAGAAATGGCTAAATATCCGTCAATCTCAGCGCTAGGAGAAGGAATCTTGATGGCAAAAGCAGCATCAGCTAGCCGCACGATCTATTGGGATGGTAAAGAATACAACTCTCTTCAAACTTCAGATTAAAGGCGTGAATTACTCTAAGTTAACGACCTAGTAGATTGGGAATGCCTTCGCAGCCGCCCATGATCGTATTTCTAGTTTTGGAGCCGCCCCAAGCACAGCAGTAGCAGCGTTGATCTTCTGACAGCTTTACTCCTGTGAGATCGGCGTTTTCTACGACTGCCCCTGTATGCAGGCCAGCGCGATAGTCAGGAGCCTCGGTGCGGCTGCGAGGCGTGGCAGTATCAAGGTTGCCATAGAACAGACGGGTGCCTTCTAGATCAGCCTTTTGCAGCTTGGCTTCATACAAAATTGCTCTGGCTAAGTTGGCTTTTACTAGGTCGCAGTTGTTGAGATTTGCCCGGACTAAATTGGCTTCGCTTAAGTCAGTCCAGCGGAGATCAGTCCCAGACAAATCTGCCCCAGCCAGCATCACCCCTAAGTCAATGACTCGGACCCCGTGAATTCGGTCTTCTTCGTAGCCGCCAACCCCATCCAAAATGGCTCGGCCCAACCGACGATCGCGCCTTAAGGGACTTAGTAGCTTGGCCCGCGAGAGAAACCGAATAATTTTGGCTTTTCCACCCGCATCCACACTGCTAAAGATGGCAGCCGTACGGCCCTCCGCGATCGCCCGTTCCTGTGGCCAATCTTCTAGCAACCCTTGGTCATCCAACACCAAATCTGAAATACCTTGGAAATAGGTGTCAATGGTTTGCTGTTGAGTAATAAGGTTCTGCTGGATTGTCAGGTCTTTGGAAATCACATACTGTCGCCAAGCAATATAAACCGCTAAAACCGCAATTAAAATCTGCCCTAACGCGCCAAAAACTTCGCCTAACGCTCCAACCGCATCCCAATTTAACTGATTGATCCAATTATTCAGGCGCTGATTGAAGCCAGTAAGTTGATAAAGACCCACCAGAGCTGCGATCAGTCCTACGGTGCCGATCCAAATCGATTGCTCTTGTCGGGGAAATAACTCGGCGATCGCAGGTTGCCAAACAGGCCACACCACCTGCAAAGACAGCAGCAAAGCCACCAAAGCCCCTGCCCAACCAAACCAAGCATTATCCAATCCAAACCCAATCAGCATGATGGCGATCGCGGCCAAGATCATGACGGAAGTAGCAGCAGTAGTCGCTGGCGAGCTACCCGGAATCCCTTTCTGAGACTGGGTATGCCGCACGACAGGCTGCCGCGACTTTTGTAACGAATTACTCGTTAGTGCCCCTAATGATTGGTTAGCCGCTAAGTTTTCTTGGTAAAGCTGATTACTCGCCGCACCATTAAGGCTGTTAGCGCCAGAGTTAGAGTCAGGTGAGCCGGGTTCCGGCGCAGACATAGGCGAGTGAGACTGAGATGAGTTGGGATTGCTGGTCATGCTGTTCAGTATGAAGCCTCAAAGACTCTGGGCATGGCTACTTGTATCCAAAATAGTAGCCAAATTTTAGGAGGGACGCGATCGCATTCGTGTTTATAAGCGAAAGCGAGGGCATACCTTCGCACACCCCCGCTGCTAATTAATCAATGCTTCAAGTGGTCGGAATTAAATTCCAGATCCGGTTCCGGGTAACGGATCGAGAACTATACCGCCGATGGCAACTGGAAGCATGGCGGTTTCGGTACCACTACTAAAGGCACTACTACCACCTATACCACTCGCGGTTAAGTCGATGGTCTCGCCATTTTGGCCATCTGTGAGATCCCAAGCGTGGAATGTAAAGGTGGCGAGGCCAAGAAAATTAGGTTCTGGCTGGAAGCGAATCAGTTCTTCGCCAGCTAATAACTGAGCTGACTTTTCTGAAACTTCAGAGATATCCGTCCAATTACTGCCATTGTCAAGGGAATACTGCCAAGTGCCGCTGGCATCATTCGCTTCTGTGATGGCAATGCCTGAGAGGGCGCCTACGTCCGAGTCCGTGACTTGGGTACCCAATAACTCAAACACCATATTACCGGGACTGTCGGTGGCAGTAGGGGCGATCGCAGTTAATAGAGGTGCAGCCTCAGGATTGAGCACAGGCGCATCATTGACTGCATTCACCCCGATGCGAACGGTGGCAGAGGCCGTAGCATTATTGCCATCTTTGACGGTGTAGTTGAAGCTATCACTACCGTTGAAGCCAGGTTTAGGCTGGTAGGTAAAGACCCCTTCCTCGCTAAAGGTGACAGTGCCTTGATCAGGCGTGGTAAACGAGACGAGGGTAAGCGGAGTATTTTCGACATCAGTATCGTTCGCAAAGGCGTTGAAGCTGGCGATCGCTGTGTCTTCATTAGTCGTCACAAAGTCATCTAGGGCGATAGGCGGAACATTCGTGTCCTTAACCACCGTGAGATTGACATTGGCTACTGCTGTCGCACCCACACCATCCCGGACAGTGTAGGTAAAGCTATCGCTGCCACTAAAGTCTGCCTTGGGCATGTACAGATACGTGCCATTGCCAAAACCCATAACACTGCCATTTGCCGGTTGCGAGAAGCTAACGATCGCCAGTGGTTCTCCTTCCACATCAGAATCGTTCGTCAGTAAGTTGGTGGCATTGAGCGTGAGCACTGTGTCTTCATTGGTGGTAAACGCATCATTGCCAACAATGGGAATGTCGTTGACCGCATTAACGGTAAGCGTGACCACAGCTACTGCCGTTGCATTATTGCTGGTGCCATCTGTAATGGTGTAAGTAAAGCTATCGCTGCCACTAAACCCAGGCTCTGGGGTGTAAAGGTAGGTATTGCCGCCTCGATCGACTAATTGCCCTTTGGAAGCAGCGGTGAAATTAGTAATCAGCAGCGGGGTGCCATCTGCATCTCGATCGTTGAGCAGCAGATTGTTGGCAGTAATAGTCAGCGTGCCATCCTCATCCAAACTAAAGCCATCTGCAGTCGCGATCGGCAAATCGTTAACTGAAGTCACGCTGAGAGTCACCGTACTACTAGCGGTGCCACCATTGCTGTCGGTAACGGTGTAAGTAAAGCTATCGCTGCCGTTGAAGTTGGAGTTGGGTGTATACAGATAAGTGCCGTTATTGTTACCCACTAAACTGCCGTTCCCAGGTTGGGTAAAGCTAGTAATGAGCAACTCTCCAACCTCTGTATCGGAGTCGTTGGCGAGTAAGTCTGTTGCGTTCAAAGTTAAAGCCGTGTCTTCAACTGTGGTCGCGGTATTGCTGCCGACAATGGGCAAGTCATTGACCGAGTTCACTACTAGGTTGGCTGTAGCGATCGCCGAACTACCATTGCTATCGGTAACGGTGTAAGTAAAGCTGGCGCTGCCGTTGAAGTTGGGGGCAGGGGTGTAGAGGTAGTTGCCGTTGTTATCTCTGGCTAAACTGCCACTTGTAGGTTGAGTAAAGCTTGTAACTGTCAGCAGTCCATCTTCAACGTCCGAATCGTTCGTGAGTAAGTTCGCTTGGGTAAAGCTGAGGGATGCATCTTCATTTGTGGTGAAGCTATCAGATCCAGGGGTCGGGGTGTCATTAACAGCTCCAACCGAGATCGTCACCGTTGCCGTAGCAGAACCGTCGAGGCCATCAGTCACAGTGTAGGTAAAGCTCTCTGTGCCATTGAAGTTGGCGTTGGGCGTGTAGACGTAAGTACCGTCACCATTCCCTACTACCGAGCCATTCGCAGGTTGGGTAAAGCCAGTAATGAGTAAGGTTTGGCCGTCAGGCTCAATGTCATTAGTAAAGAGAAGATTACTGCTAATCGTCAGTCGGGTATCTTCGCTGGTGGAGATCGTGTCGTTAGTTGCGATCGGGATATCCGGTAATGGATTCACTAAGACATTCACCGTGGCGATCGCGGTACCACCAAAGGCATCAGCCACTGTATAAGTGAAGGTATCACTACCGTTGAAGTTGAGGTTGGGTGTGTAGCTGAGGGTGCCGTCCTGATTGATGGTCACAGTGCCGTTTGCGGCTGGACCGACACTGGCGATCGCGATCGCATCACCATTGCTATCACTAATATTCAGCAAGCCATTGACGGTAATCGCCACATCTTCGTTGGTCGTGATTGCTTGATTGCCGACCACAGGAGCAGCATTCACGCCCAGACGGTTTTCCGCTTGGCCAAACAAGGCAAAATGCTCGAAAGCGCTTTTGAAGATTCCTGCTGCCACCGCTTGGGCAACATCGGCATAACGCGCCAAGTAAGCCCTCCCGTCAAAAGCTGGGCTCGGACTGCGATTTTCCCCTTGTCCAAACAAGGCAAAGTGCTCATAACCACTGTTGAAAGCACCTGCTGCTACTGCCTGAGCTACATCGAGGTTTTGGGCTAAATAGTAGTCGCTATCAAATAAGGGAATGGGGTCACGCCTCTCCACTTGCCCAAATTGCAGAAAGTGGCTCACTGCACTTGTAATCGTTCCTGCTGCCACAGCCTGAGCTACGTCAGGATTGGTGCTGAGGTAATAGTTGGTATCGAAAAACGGGCCGAAGCTCCGACTTTCTCGTTGCCCGAACTCCAAAAAGTGGTCATAGGCGCTGCTAAAGATGCCCGCTGCCACAGCCTGAGCCACATCAGGATTTTTCGCCAAATAGTAGTTGCTATCAAACAGAAAAATCGGCTCACGTCCCTCTGTCTGCCCAAACTGCACGAAATGATCAATGGCACTAGGGATAGTTCCAGCAGCGATCGCTACACCAACATCCGGGTTAGTACTGAGGTAGTGCTTGGTGTCAAAAAAAGCACTAGGATCCCGCCCCTCTAAACGACCAAACCGAGTGAAGTGATCCAGACCACTAGTGAATGCATCTGAAGCGACGGCTTGCGCTACATCAAGATTCGTCCCCAGATAATAGCTTTCGTCAAACAGCTCAGCGAAGTTTAGGCTCATAGAATTCCTCTACTCAAAGGACATGGACGGTTTTGGGCGGAAATCTACGGTATTCAAACTACGGAAATTAAAGTTAAATTTATTACCAAAGCAAACTGCTTTACAGTATTCCTTATCACTCTGCAAGAGTATCAATGCTGGTTAAAGTACCATACCAGCTAGATTTAACAATCTTTTTGTTTTTTTGATGAAGTCTTCTTACTTGCAACACAAAACCCCAGGAAGACACAATGAACAAGGCCAAGGGACAGAAAAGATATGAACAGAATTTTGGGATGGACAGCAGTTGGTGTCGGAACTTGTAGTGCCGTCTTGTGGCAAACCGTGACAATAGCAGCACAACCGCTGTACCTGGCCTACCCACCGAATAACCATGAGACCACTAGCGATCGCATTTTCTTAATTGGCACCGCTCCCCCCGATGGAGAAGTGCTGGTCAATGATCGCCCAATTCAACGCAGTACGGCAGGGCATTTCGCTCCTACGTTTCCGCTGCAAGTTGGTGAGAATTTATTCACCCTGCGCTACCAAAGCCAAACCATCCAACTCAAGGTGACTCGTCAAGCCGCTCAGTCAGAAGTGCCTACTGGATTGAATTTCGCCAAAGATTCTTTGACTCCTGCTGCGGATATTGCACATTTGCCTGGAGAATCGATTTGTTTTGGGGCGATCGCGCCACCGCAAGCTCAGGTCAGCGTCAAGCTCGGCAACCAAACGATTCCCTTACAAGCTCAAACGCAAGCAGTAAATTTGCCAGAAAACTCTGCGGTGCTGACGCAGCAAAACCAACCCTCTGTCGGCTCCGCGATCGGGCAATACCAAGGCTGCACGATCGCGACTACACCAGGAAATTTAGGCCAACCGCAATTTCAACTCAGTTCCAAAGGGGCTAGCACAATACAAGCTGCTCCTGGCAAAGTCACTATTTTGGCCCCGAATCAGCTAGAAGTGGCAGAGGTGACAGCCGAGGCAGGCACCGCTCGCACAGGCCCCAGCACTGACTACTCTCGTCTCACTCCCTTGCCGAAAGGATCACGAGCTGCGGTGACAGGCAGAGAAGGAGATTGGTTGCGCCTAGATTATGGCGCTTGGATCAACCAAAAGGAAACGCGACTGGCGTCCAGCGCAGTGCCACCGCGATCGCTGATCCGCAGCATTAGTTCTCGTCAAGTTCCAGGCTGGACAGAGGTGGTGTTTCCCTTGCAAACCCCTGTGCCTGTGAGTGTGCAACAGGGCGATCGCACTTTTACCCTCAATCTTTTCAACACCACCGCCCAGACGGACACTATCTATGTCAACCCCGATCGCCTAATTTCTCGACTGGATTGGCAACAAGTTGCTCCAACTCAGGTACAGTACACCTTGCACCTGAAGTCAGATCAACAGTGGGGTTATAAACTGCGGTACGAAGGCACCAGCTTGGTCTTGTCCTTGCGCCATCCTCCCCAAACATCTCAGAAATCTAAAAACCGATCGCTACAGGGCATCACCATCCTGCTCGACCCAGGACATGGCAGCCCCAACGATTTGGGGTCAAAGGGCCCCACCGGATATCCCGAAAAAGATGTGACGCTGGTTATTTCTAAACTGGTACGAGAGCAATTGCTCAAGCGGGGTGCCACCGTCTATATGACCCGCGAAGGCGATGAAGACCTATATCCCCAAGATCGGGTAAACCAAATTAACAAACTAGAACCCGCGATCGCTCTCAGCCTGCACTACAACGCCCTCCCAGACAACGGCGACGCGATCAAAACCAAAGGTGTTTCTACATTTTGGTACAATCCTCAAGCCAACAGTCTCGCTGTGTTTCTGCACGACTATTTAGTAGAAAAGCTCGATCGCCCTTCCTATGGAGTCTATTGGAATAACTTGGCTTTAACTCGTCCTACCGTCGCTCCTTCTGTCTTGCTCGAATTGGGCTTCATGATTAACCCAGAAGAATTCGAGTGGATTGTCGATCCCAAGGCGCAGCAGAAATTAGCTGAGGCGATTGCGACTGGGATTACCGAGTGGGTGCAGTCGAGCAAATAGTTTGGGATTCAGCGATCGCTCTTTGGCTAGGAAGGGTAGCGATCGCTGAACGAGGTCACTCAATCATCGCAGCATCAATTGCTTACCATGGACCCCAGATTGCAAAGGTGATACCTGGGGTTTGCATATTTACAAACATCGTTTGGCCATCGGGAGAGAAGCAAACTCCAGCCAGTTCTGATGTATTAAGGGCATTCCGAGCAAACTTATAAAGACTGCCACTGGGGGTGACACCTAGGATAAAGTCTGTTCCGTCGCCGTCTTCGCAGAGGAAGATATCTCGGTTTGGCACAACAACAATATTGTCAGGATTGTCTAAGACACCAGAGTTATTGGGTTCAATATAAAGCTCGACAGTATTGTTAGCGGGTGAATAGCGCCAGATCTGTCCATCTCCAGAACTACCACCGCTTTTACAGGTGAAGTAAACATAACCACCGCCGTAAAAGATCCCCTCTCCACCAGAGAATCTCGCTGCGCCTTTGTTAAATCCCTCTGTTCTAACGGTATCCGTTGAGGGGTCGGGATTCGCGATCGTCACCCAGTCCACTGCTCTAGCAGTATTTTTGGGGAAACCCGTGGCGGTATTGATTCCGGAGGAACCCGTGATCCTTAAAGCAGATAAAGTGCCGCCAGCACTCAAGTTGGTTCTTTGGTTGGGAATGAAGCGATAGAACAGCCCATCTCCTCGGTCTTCCGTCATGTAGACATACCCTGTGTTGGGGTCTACAGCAGCAGCCTCATGATTAAAACGTCCCATCGCGGTTAGCGGCACAGGTGTCACAAACGTGGTTGCGCTGCTGGGAACTTCAAATACGTAGCCGTGCCTCTTGGTATTGTTGGTTTCGAAGGTTTCCTCGCAGGTTAGCCAAGATCCTGAAGGGGTTGGACCGCCCGCACAGTTACGAATCGTTCCTGCCAATACGCCTCGATGCGATAGCAGAGTCCGAGTGGGACTCACCACCAACTTAGTGCAGCCGCCCCTCGCATTGGTGTTGTACTTCCTGGTGTTGGGAGCGCTCAAGCCATTACTAGAGGTAGGAGCGAGTTCATGGTTCCGGATGAGAACCGTATTGCCGTTGGCATCTGTAAAGGCACCCATCCCATCATGACCACCAGGTACTCTGTAACCATCGGTCATGGTTTGTCCAGTTTCAGAAAGCCTGCGATAGGTAAAACCAGCTGGTAAATCTAAGACTCCATTCGGGTCAGCCACTAAATTACCGTAAGGCCCAGCAGCGATCGAGGGCTTAGCATAAAAAGCTTCCAAAGGAGATAACAATACAGCACCCGCAGCCGATGTCCCTGCCAGGGCAAAAAATTTACGTCTTGATAGATTCACTACAGCCTCTTTGAAATTCTGAAAAGGTTGTTGCCAATAGGCAGTTTGATTATCTAGTGAAGATAGAAATTCTTAGTTTAACTAGAGGCTAAGAAAAGCTTATAAAAAGCAAAAAACTAAGTTAGAAAATATATGAATTTCTAATCACCAACTTATTATTAACAATTGCAAAGATTAAGTTAAAATCTCAAAGGTTAGATTAAAAATGAATCTTATTTACAACAAGTCTCTTGCGTTTATGCTTATGTTTGCTGTACTTATAAAGGTTCAACATGAAATATTTCAATGAAAAACCTGAGACTTCTGACAACCTCTAGTCTATTAGTAAATACTCTATTAACGAGTTTAGTAGGAAGCTATAATCACTCCGTTCTTGCCTCTCAGCAGTTTGACTACTCTACTGTCCCAAGCACTGATGCGTCAGTGTGTTATATGAGAACGACTAGTGGTTCAACCCTCAATCTCGATCGCCTCTGTGGAGAAAGAACGGTTGAAACAACTCAAACTAGAGATCAGCAATTTCTTGAAGAGTATTTAGCTCTTTTGGCAAGTTCTCCCACACTTAACCCACAGTTAAGGCAAGTAGCTCAAAACAATCCTCGCCAGATCCTTCAGGCTGCATCAGACGTGTGTAATGCGTTAAGAACAGGGACCGAAAGCACTTTCTGGAAAAATAAAACTTCAGTTGACAGAGATATTTTAGTGAATTTATCGACTGAGTACTATTGTCGTGACCTTGCCGATTAGTAGCAATACTTGAGGAGTAATTTAGTGGCCCTAAAAAGCTCCTTTGTTCAACCAATTTATTTAGAAATCAGCTAAAAAATTGCCACCTGAAAATCTTTACTGTTTCCAAGTGGCAACGATTCGCCCAAACATTAACGCAGGTGAGATGGATAAACGCGATCGCTCTCTAAAATGCCAATTCTAAAACATTAAGAGAGAGCAACTAACAAACCTAAATTAAGCTCGGCTCCAAGGTCCCCAAATAGCATAGGTAATACCAGGAGTTTGAACATTTAAGAACATGGTTTGACCATCGGGGGAGAAGCAAGCACCCGCTACCTCAGAGTCATTGAGAGCGTTACGAGCAAAGTGATAAAGTTCACCGTTGGCATTGACTCCAACTACAAAGTTGTCACCAGAGCCATCTTCACAGATGAACAAATCGCCGAAGGGAGAGACCACAATATTGTCTGGAGCTTGTAACTCAGCTTGCTGAGTAGACTCGACAAACAAGGTTAAAGTACCACCGTCTTCAGCGGTTGCACCAGGCACATACCGCCAAACTTGACCCAATCTAGCAGGGCCACCATCTGTACAGGTGAAGTACAGCTCGTTATTGCCAAACCAAATGCCTTCGCCACGGCTGAAGGTAGCAGCCCCCTTCGCACGACCCTGGAAGCGAGTACCAGTAGGAGCAGCGTCACTGACTGGATCGGGTTCGTCAATAGTGACCCACTCAGCCGCAAGAGGTTGGCCTACAGGAATCACACTGGTAGGCCGATTTCGGGTGAGCACACCTGTTGGGAAATTCTTCAGCTTAAGTGCCTGTAGAACACCACCTTGTTGTAGTTCGCCAGGTTGATTCGGGATAAAGCGGTAGAACAGGCTATCCCCGGTATCTTCGGTTTCGTAAACAATTCCAGTGCGAGGATCGATCGCCACGGCTTCGTGGTTAAAGCGACCCATTGCCTTTAAAGGAATTGGAGTAATGGCTCCTGTTGCGTTAGCAGGCACCTCGAAGTTGTAGCCGTGACGCTTAGAAACTAAGCCAGGATTTTCTTCGGGGGTAGAAGTGTTCTCTTCGGAGGTGATCCAAGAACCCCAGGGAGTTACGCCACCTGCACAGTTGCGGTATGTGCCTTGAATAGAAGGATAGTGACGGATGAGTTTGCGATCGTTACCAATCACTAGTGTAGTGGTGCCACCTTTGCACAAGGGGTCATACACAGGTGCATTTAGGTCAGAAACTTTGGTAGCAGAAGTGGGGCTGAGTTCATGATTCCGGACCAAGATGGTAGTACCTCTGGGGCCTGCAAAAGCACCCATGCCATCATGTCCTCCAGGCACCAAAGAGTTATTGCTCATGACATCTCCGGTTCGGGAGAAAGCTCGGTACTGGAAGCCACGAGGTAAGTCTAGTAAACCATTCGGGTCGGGAATCAGCGGGCCATAGCCATCGCCAAATACAGATTGACCATTCGCTTTGCGAGCATAGAGCGCCTGCAAAGGCGACATCATTACCGTACCAGCGGCACTAGCACCCGCCAGCGCAAAGAATTTACGTCGCGATAAAGCCATGTTCTACTCTCAGTTCTCAGCATGCGTCATTAGCTTAAGCAACGAATCTCATCAACTGGCAAAGGATAGATTAATCTTGGGTTAAGCAATTGCAGATTTCAATTTTTTTGCTGTATTGTTTAACACCTTTTGGCAAGATCGCTGCTGTCAAGTTGCTTTACGGAGCTACTAGTGAGCAACTAAGTTCTGCTCAACAATTTCTTGCTGAAAGCTGAAGAGATTGGGGTCTTTGAAGTCAACACTTGCCCTCAGCCAGTGGACATCTGGTGAGCCAAATGTTTCAACCCGAGTAAAGTTCTCAATGCGGCTTTGGCTGCGCGAACCAACTAAAGGCTTGTCAATGCGGAAATAGTGACTATCTCCATGCACTAAGACCACAGGCTTTTTGAAGGCGACAGTTTCAGCTTCTAAAGTCGCGAGAAAATCGTTGTACCCGGTACGGTTGGGATCGGTAGGAGCTAACTCAAACCCAGGATTGGCTTGAATAACCAGCATGATGCCTTTGCTGCCATTGCGCTGGGCGATCGCGAATCCTTCTCTTAACCAAGCTAAATTTGCCGCATTGCGCTCTTGGTATTCAGCATCGGCTTCTGGAGTGCGACCGAAATTATTGTTGCTCCCTGGAATATTCAGTCCCACAAACACAATGTTGTTGGAGATCCAGCGGACGTTTTCGCGAAATTTGCTGTATTGCGGATCGTTACTTTGGCGAGTCAGAGCGATCGTGCGTTTACCTTGACTCTGGTCACCTCGAAAGAAGATTTCCCGCAGTTTAGCCAACCGTTCTAAGGGGTCGTAGCCGCCATTGTTCGCGCGGTGGCAATCGGTCCACTCATTGTCTCCCGGCACAAAAATGAACGGATGCACAAAGGTATTGAACAAGTTGTAGCGCTGATAGAACGTTTCATCAGTGCATAGAGTCGAGCCACTCTTAAAGTCACCATCGTGAACAATGAAGGCGAGCCGTGTCTTGTTCATGTCCTGAATCAAGTTTTGGAACTTGCCTTCCTGCTCAGGGTTGTAGGGTAAGTCGCCGATCAGGCCAAAGTCAAACTTTGTGGCCGCTACACTTTCGTTGCCAAAAGGCTGGGCTTCTAACCAAGAGACCAGTCCTACAAGCAGCATTGACAACAAGGCAACCCAAATGAACCGACGGCTTCGACGCATGTTCCTTCCCTCCCACCAAGAGATGACCCTAAAAGTAGATAGCCCCACAAAAGCCAGCCTGAGGTACTACCTTAGAGTGTTTTCTTCAACGAGAGGGAAAGAAGGTATTAACGATGCGTTAAGAGTCTAGGCAGTAGCAGAAGCGAAATGATAGGGACTTGTGAGCTTATCGAGCTGCTGCACCAACAAGCTGAGGAACAAACCCACATCTGTGACCACTCCAACGGATTCGACAGAACCGCGATCGCTGAGTTTGGTAACCACGGCTGGGTTAATGTCCACGCACACCATCTTCACGCCTGCGGGAGTCATGTTGCCCACCCCAATCGAGTGCAGCATGGAAGACAGCATCAAGATTAAATCGGCTCCTTCGATCAAGCGAGCATAATCCGCCTGGGCTTGCAGCAAATCCATCTGAGTGTCGGGTAAAGGCCCATCATCCCGAATTGAGCCAGCCAGGGAGAAAGGCACGCCGTTGCGGACGCATTCGTACAATACCCCACTCGTCACTACACCTTGCTCTACAGCCTGAGGAATGTTGCCACAGCGCCGGATGGCATTGATCACCTTGAGGTGATGGCGATGACCACCGCGCACCGAAACCCCTCGCTTCATATCCACACCGAGGGAAGTGCCCATCATCGATTGCTCAATGTCATGAACGGCGATCGCATTACCGCCCAGTAGCGCTTGCACATAGCCTTGGCGAATCAGGTGGGCTAGATGCTCGCCTCCGCCTGTATGAATTACCACTGGCCCCGCCGTAACTACTACTTTGCCACCCTGGTCTCGGATTTTGCGTAACTCCCAAGCAATCTGCTCTACCACAAGCTCGACGCGGCGTTCGCTGGAAACCCCTGCTCCCATGAAGCTGAACTCTTGCACATTTCGTTGCTCGCGGGATTCTGTTTTCCGGACTGTGCGAATTCCTTCCACGCCGACAATGACGCGATCGCCTACGGCCAAATCTCGCAGCAGTTTGCATTCCGCAACTGGGCCTGTGGGAGTTGCATGCAACACGAGTGCCGCATCCATCCGCTGTTTCTGCACCTTCACCCACTGGCACTCCACGCGCACTTCTGTGGGGTAAATCGTAGTGACATAGAAGTCATCTGGAGCCACTCCTGCTTGAGTCACCACTTCATAGCTGATATCGCAAGCTTCTTGTGGAGGTGGCACAGCGCCCAAATCGATTAACTGCGTCATGATCGTTTCCATGACTTCATGGGAAGGAGCCGACACTTTGACTTCTGCGGAGGAAGTACTCTGTCGCTGTTCTCCCAAGTTGAAGTTGAGCACTTGAAAGCTGCCCCCTGCTTCCACCACTAAATCTAAAGCGCGGTTGATCAAGCCAGAGTCAAGTAAGTGACCATCTAGGCGAATCACACGGCTCTCCACCGTAGCCCTGGCATGAACTTCAGCTCGCACAGGTTCGGTGACACGCAGCGTTAAGCATTTAGCTGCACCCCCCGCTTTGAGAAATTCGGTTAGAGGTGTTTCCAGCACTTCAAAGCCTTTGTCAGCCAGACTTTGCTTCAATTCATCACTGGCTTTGTTCAAGATCACGCGATGGTCAACATTGACGGCGTTGCAGGCGAAGTTCACGGCATCGGCTTCGGCGATCGCAATCCGCTTCTCCTCAGGCACCCGCATTTCAATCACGCGATTGGAGTAGGCATCGAAAGCAGGAGGATAGTAGAGCAGATAACCTTGGCTAAGTGGGCAGAAGCAGGTATCGAGGTGATAGAAGCGCTCGTCCATCAGTCGCAGCGACAGCACTTCAATGTCTAACCACTTGGCTAAGTAAGGATGCGAATCTAGTTCGGAGCGGAAGCCGTATCCTGCCCACAACCAGCGACCCTCGCGATCGAATAGGGCATCTCCCGCCCCCTCAAACGGCAGTTCTTTCGGCAGTTCATGGACAGTGTAGCCCTTCTCAACAAACCACTGCTTGAAGAAGGGTTCTTCGCCTTGCCGTTCTTTATGGAAGAATCGACTCAACACTACGGTGTCGCCTAAGACCAAACCCCCATTGGCCGTAAATACGATATCGGGGACACCGACTTGAGGTTGGATCAAATCAACGATCGCGTATTCTTTAATCAGATGAAACAACTGATCCCATTGCTCTGCAGCGCGATCGCGAGAAGACTTGTGAACATTTCCTTCCATCCAAGGATTAATTACATAGTCCACCTCATAGTGATCCGGCGAACACATTAAAAAACGAATTGAGGAAACCATAAATCCAAAGCTCGAATGAGGAGTTGATGCAAAAACTTTAGCGAGCCTACAAGATGAAAACTGTGGTCAAACTTGCAGCTAAATAACGCTTCTCAGTCTCTAAATTCCCGTAGCAACGAGACTGGAGTCTATCTTATTATTCCTACGACCTCAGGTATTGACAAAAAAGCCAGTCTTGTAATAGGTTCCTGACTTTCTGACTGTTTCTCTCTCCAGCCTAGATCATCAAAAGTGTCTACCTACAACCGTATTTATGCGATCGTGCGTCAAATCCCCATAGGAAAAGTTGCTACTTATGGCCAGGTAGCAGAGTTAGCGGAGTTATATGGCAAAGCTCGTTTGGTAGGATACGCACTTTACCGAGTTGATAAAAATTCAGATATCCCTTGGCATCGCGTGATCAATGCCAAAGGCGAAGTTTCAGAATCACCTCTGCGCCTTGGTTCTGATTATGTGCAGCGATCGCTCTTAGAAGCAGAAGGCATCGAATTTAATGCCGAAGAAAAGATTGATTTACGGAAATATCGGTGGCAACCCACCATCCTCTAGCAACGTCGGTGCTCGGTCGGAAAAATTGATGACGCTTCAGGTTGGTTTAAAGCTGGCTGATGCAGCGATCGCAGCTCTTTCCAAACGTTGTAGCCGTTGTCAGAATTGGTGATTACAATTTGCTGGCCGTACTCCGATAACCCATAGGCCAAGGCATAAGTTTGGTTTTGGCAGGCTGCTGGAAATGACGCGACATAGCTATACAACTGGCCTCCACTTCGCATTCCCTGTCTCAGACAACCATCAGGGCTAACGAAGGTGAAGTAATGAATCAGAGTTTCAGAAATCGTCAATGGAGACATGGAAGTGTGAGATGCAGAGTTAAAGGCAGTTTAAGCAAATGCCTCTGGCTCTACAAGTAGACTTTTGCAAGATTCACGGTCTCTTAATCCAACCAAGCTGAGCGGGGTTCCTTCAGACGATTTTGGTCTTGCAATATTCAGATCTACGAGGGTCAACCAAGCTTTCAACTGTAGCTTTACTAGGAATCACAGCTTGCTGAATAAAGACTTCAAGATCACTAAATGTCATAAATATCTAAACCAACAAAAATGCGATCGCCTGTGATTAAACCAGAAAGCGATCGCCTGTGATTAAACCAGAGAGCGATCGCCTTGTCTTTATATATGCTGCAATTGCGCTGCAATCTACGAGCTGTGTTACTCTGGCAACCCAATCAATTCCCCAGCACCCGAAACCACTTCACCGATCGCATAAGCCGCAAGACTTTGCGAGGTAAACCACTGGATCGTTTGCTCGGCTTGATCAGGCGGCACAACTACGACCAAGCCAATCCCCATATTGAACGTATTAAACATGGCAACTTCGCTGACTTCTCCGGTCGTTGCCAACCACTGAAACACAGGTAAAACAGGCCAAGAGTTGGAGTTGAGGCGGACTGCTTGGCCTTCACCGAGACAGCGGGGGAGATTTTCTGGTAAGCCACCGCCCGTAATGTGAGCCAAACCATGAATCGTCAGTCCAGCCTGTCGTGCCGCCAATACGGGTTTGACATAGATCTGGGTCGGGGTGAGCAATGCCTCTGCTAAAGTTTGTCCCCCTAGTAGTTCCGGACGGTCATCCCAGCTAAAGCCGCGATCGCTGATGATTTTGCGAACCAAGCTGAACCCATTGCTGTGTACCCCTTGACTCGCTAAACCGATCGCCACATCCCCAATTTGCACTTGAGAACCATCTAGCAGTTGGCTTTTCTCCACCACACCGACGCAAAAGCCTGCCAAATCGTATTCTCCTGGCTGGTAAAAACCTGGCATTTCTGCGGTTTCTCCCCCCAGCAGCGCACAGCCCGCCTGACGGCAACCTTCACTAATTCCAGATACCACCTGAGCTAACTGCTCTGGCTCCAAATGCCCTGTCGCTAAATAATCCAGAAAAAATAGCGGTTCGGCTCCAGAAGTCAGCACATCATTGACACACATCGCCACCAAGTCAATCCCGACCGTGTCGTGACGATTTGCCACCTGAGCAATCTTTAATTTAGTACCCACGCCATCGGTGCCAGATACCAAAATCGGCTCATGATAGCCCGCCGGAATTTGAAATAAACCGCTGAAACCACCAAATTTTCCCAGTACGCCCGGTCGATAAGTGCTCTCGACCATGCCGCGAATTTGTTGCACAAAGGCTCGGCCTGCTTCGACATCAACCCCAGCTTCTCTGTAATCCATGAAACGACGTACTTCCCGTGCTAGTTGCAGGATGTATTCTACTCGCCATTGGTCTTGAGAATTTAGTCTTTCAAAATTGCTCCAAGCTAAAGTTCTGCGATCGCTAATTAGAGACTAAAACAGGTAAAAAATGATTCATATCTAGTATGAAGTTTATATAAAGTTTTGATGAAGCACACTGAAACAGCATAAACCTCAAAACCCCCTTCACAGAAGCATTTCGTCAATTTTTTCGATGTAAAGTTTTAATAAAAATCCAAACGGCTTCCGTAGCACCCTGATCCCCAGGGCCAAAACTTCGTGTTACTCTGTTGCAGTTCTATGACAGAAAGTAAATACGGAACGAGTACGAGTTGCACTAACCCATTAGACCCTGTTGTTACAGCTCATTTGCAACCTATCAATCTCGATTTTCCAGCGCCCTTTACATGGATTTATGAATCAACGATTTCGGAGTAGTGCCACTGTTGCCCTGTTGTTGGCTGCTTTATCTACACCCCTGTTAGGTTCTAATGAGCTAGCAGAAGCCATCGAACCCAGCACTGAGACCAACCTAGCGAATAGCAAGCCCACTTCAGGCCCCCCTCAGGTAGCGCCGCAATCTCCAGTAAAGCTGGCACAGTTACAGCCAACTCAAACGGCCCAGGTCGTCAAAGTTGGAGAACGTCAGTCTTCCACCACCGAGGAAAACACCCTCGTTGCCAAAATCCAAGCCCATGAAGTGGCAGGCCGTAAAGCTGCAACTCTTTATGTCCGAGATATTCCGGTTTTGACTTTCCTTACAGACCCTGAAGCGGAACCAGGAACTGAAGTTGCAGGCAGCCAAAGTTTAACCATCACTCAACCTGTCAAAGTAGCAGCCCGTCAAGCTGTGTCCCTAGAAGCTGAAGCATCCAAGCCAGTTGCATTGACCAAGACAGGCGCGATCGCTACGAACTCACCCCTAGATAGTGCTACCTCACCCAGTGCTGACGACCCCCTGTGGCGAGCGACTGCGGTTGCGGCCCAGATTAATCAAATGAGCTGGAATGGCTTGGATGCCGACAAGATTACCGTCAGTTGGGATGGTGAACCTAGCGTGACAGGCGAACCCCGCGATCGCTACTTGATCAAAGCAGACGGCAACGTCCTAGTCACCCTAGATGCAACCGCAATCACTAAACTACCTGACACCACTCGCGATTTGGCTAAAGATGCGCTTCAAGCCACCAATCGGCTAAGACGTTTGCTCGGTAACGCAGCTCCCTTGCAGGAAGTTTCAGGTCGCCCCGTGGTACGTCGTCAACAAACCGTTGCCTTCGGTTCTGTCCAATTTCAAATTAAAGGTTGGGCCTCCTGGTATGGCCCTGGTTTTGACGGCAATCGTAGTGCTAGCGGTGAAATTTTCAACCAAAATGCTCTCACAGCTGCTCATCGTGACCTACCTTTTGGCACTAAGGTGCGAGTCACCAATCTAGACAATGGGCGAACAGTAGTCGTACGTATCAACGATCGCGGTCCCTATGCCTTCGATCGCGTCATTGACCTGTCTGCTGCTGCGGCTCAGGTGTTAGGTCTAATTCATAGCGGTGTGGCTCCGGTGCGTGTTGATGTTTTAGATCAGCAAAAAACTGTCACAGCTAGCAATTAAACCGACACAGACTGGAGATGAATCCCTAAACTAGTAGGCGGAGCTTTGGTAATCAACCTAGGGGGATCGGTGCGCCTGTTTACGACGGTAGCGGGATTGCGGTGCTATCTGGAGCTACATCGATCTCAACAAGACGGGTTGAAGCTAGATCAGCCAATTAGCGATGCATCGTCTTTGGCACCTGCGGCAACCGTGGGTCTAGTGCCGACAATGGGAGCTTTGCACCAAGGCCACTTGAGCCTAATTCAACGGGCGCGCCAGGAAAATGCTCTCGTCATTGTGAGCATCTTCGTCAACCCGTTGCAGTTTGGGCCTACGGAAGATTTTCAGCAGTATCCTCGCACCCTAGAAACGGATCGGCGTTTATGTGAGCAAGCTGGAGTCGATGCCATCTTTGCCCCTACTGCTGAAGAGCTGTACGGTTCAGCCTATTGCCGTCAGCAAGAACAAGTGACTCAAGTCCTACCCCCACAGTTTATGACGGCTACTTTATGTGGTCGCTTCCGCTTGGGACACTTTCAAGGAGTGGCCACGGTAGTCACAAAGCTACTACAACTCGTCCAGCCCGATCGCGCCTATTTTGGCCGTAAAGATGCTCAGCAACTGGCAATCATTCAGCGACTCGTGCGCGACTTAAATATTCCCGTTGAAGTTGTGGGTTGTGAGACGGTGCGGGAGGCAAGTGGATTGGCTCTCAGCTCTCGCAACCAGTACCTCTCCGAGCAGGAACGTGAGCAAGCGGCGGCAATATATCGAGGTTTGCAGCGAGCAAAACAGCAATTTCAAACGGGTGAGAAAGACACGAATGCACTAATTGATGCGGTCAAGGTAGAATTGGCAACTGTGCCGATCAAACCTGAATACATTGAATTAGTGCATCCCATGACGATGGCTCCCTTAGATAAAGTTGACGAAGCAGGATTGCTGGCGATCGCAGCCCGCTTAGGCTCAACTCGCTTGATTGACAATGTGGTTTTGCAAGACCGTCAGCCGATTGTGGCGATCGATGGTCCCGCTGGAGCAGGGAAATCGACGGTGACTCGTCAGATAGCTCAGGCTTTAGGGCTGCTTTATTTAGATACGGGAGCCATGTACCGCGCTTTGACTTGGCGGGTGCTGCAATCGGGGATTGACATTCAAGATGAACCCGCGATCGCAGAACTGGTGAGCAAGTGCGAGATTCAACTCGTGCCGGGAGAAACTCCGCAAGAGCCAGTTAGAGTTTGGATTGATCAGCAGGAAGCAACAGAGGCCATTCGTGATCTAGAAGTCACCTCTAATGTCTCAGCGATCGCCGCTCAACCTGCCGTCCGAGAAGAACTGGTGAAGCAACAGCAGCGCTATGGCCGTAAAGGTGGGATCGCGATCGAAGGTCGTGATATTGGCACCCACGTTTTCCCAGATGCAGAACTAAAAATCTTTTTGACTGCTTCAGTTCAGGAACGCGCCCGTCGTCGCCAGCAAGATCTAAAAAATCAGGGCAAGGGCGACATCAGCTTAGATGAACTAGAGCGGATGATTTACGAGCGCGATCGCAAGGACAGTACTCGCACTTTGGCCCCCCTCCAAAAAGCCGTAGACGCGATCGAAATTAATACCGATGGTCTCACGATTGCTGAAGTGCGCGATCGAATTGTAGCGCTATATCACGAGCGTGTTTCCACCACCAATGCTTAGAATTGGCCTCTGATTTAGCTTGGCAAAGCAAGCAATTCAACATTAATCAGGAGGGGCATTTATGTCTGCCACTCCTCTTTTTTTGTTTCTTACAGCGTTGTGTTTATTGCCTCTATTCCAATAGCCAACCAAACACAGCTCCCACGTTTAAATTCAACTCACTTGCAAAGGATGGAACTGGGAGTTTTTGCTCTGATGCATCAAAGACTTCTGGTTGCTGTTTTGGAAGATAAACAAACACGGTTTGCTCATCTGGATCAATCAGCCAACCCATTTGAGTTCCATGATTGAGGCAATGCAGAATATTTTTAGTGACTTTGGTTTGGCTTTGATCAGGTGAAAGGATTTCAATTGTCCAGTCAGGCGCGATCGCAAATGTATTGGCAATCTCGCCATTTTCAGCGCGCGGAATTCTCGCCCAAGTAAAGACAGACACATCTGGAACAGTTGAGCGATCGCCAAAAGTGAGGCGTAGCTCTGAGAATGCCCGTGCAATTCGTCGAGATTTCAAAACAGCATTAACAGTAGTAGAAAACTCGGTTTGAATCGTGCTGTGCTTACCCTGCGGCATTGGTTTTTGAATGATTTTCCCATCAATATATTCACTAGCAGGTTTTGTTTCTGGCAGCTTCAGAAACTCCTCTAAGTTTATGGATTTAGATAGGGTCTGGGCCACGATATCTCCTTACACAAGGGAGTAGGATGAGTTTTGCATACTTGGATAGGCCGCCAATGCAGGATTATTCATCTTGCTCCATTTCCTTAGTAATATTAGGGAGCCAAGACTGTTTAAAGATCGAGGTCCAGTCATACTGAGGAATCGGCAAAAGTTTAGTGCTGCTAGCAGTAAGTAATAAAAAGTACTTTTGAAATATATTTTCAAGAATCGAAATAGCGTCATCTAAATCCTGAAAAGTACTGAGTGATTGAACTTCAGATACTTTTTCGTAATGTGCAATCCTTCGATCAATAAACTCTTTATGGAGAGCTTTAATTTTTTCCAGTTGTCGCAAGTCAATCTCTAAAGTCTTTTCAGGAAATACATTTAGATCTTTACCCGCAAGAATGTCGAACGCGTTATGCCCCAGAGTGTGCATATCCTTCGAATAGAGAGCAAGATGTTTTTCTCTAGTCAATAATGTACTATTGATTTGCAAATCACGCAAAAGCTTAATAAGAGAAATACAATCTGAGTGGTCGTCTAATTGCCTTCTAATTCCCATAAATGTTGCGTCTACATAATTCCTTGTGAGCCAATCATAAAAGAGATTAGAGTTGTTGATGGCTGAATTTTCAACAACAATTTTTCGTGTTTCTGCATAGATATAGTTTGACTGCACAAGTCTGGTTATCTGCTCTCGAAGAATTTGTACCCACCTATTCCACTTTTGAATTTTCTGTTCCATAACTATAGTAAAAGGTAATAAAAAATAGGAGCTAGCTTGAGAGCTAACCCCTATCTATATGTTACAAAGCAATCTACTGAGCGATCGCCAACCAGATTGTTCTACTTTTTACTGCACTGAACTCAATACTTTTTCAGTCGCAGCATCAGGGTTTGCTTCTGGGCTATCTGCTTCAGAAGGTGGAACCACTTGCCAGAACTTAGCCAAAGACTCTGACCAGTTCGCCAAAATCGCTTTCGCTTTTTGGCTACCTGTCCGTTCTGCATGAGCCTCAATCAGGTCACGTAGTTGTTGTTCGCCAACAGGAGCAATCACCCGTTGCACTTTCACGATTTCGGGGTTGACCTTGGTAGGGAAGCTGCCATCTTCATCCAAGAAGTAAGCGAGGCCACCCGTCATGCCAGCACCCACGTTGCGGCCCACACGGCCAAGAACAACAATAGTGCCACCCGTCATGTATTCGCAGCAGTGGTCACCCGCCCCTTCGATCACCGCTTGACCTTTGGAGTTGCGGACTGCAAAACGTTCACCTGCTTGACCGTTGGCAAACAGAGTGCCGCCCGTCGCTCCATAGAGGCAAGTATTGCCTACAATCACATTCTGAGAAGGATCGTAGGTTGCAGCGGCGGGTGGCTTGATCACAATTTCGCCGCCATGCATGCCCTTACCTACGTAGTCATTCGCCTCGCCTTCTAGATTTAGCGTCATGCCCGGTAGGTTAAAGGCACCAAAGCTTTGGCCTGCACTGCCTTTGAAGTTCAGAGTAATTTGACCTTCAAACCCAGAGTCGCCATACTTCTTCGCGATCGCCCCAGACAAGCGAGTGCCGACAGTCCGGTCAGTGTTGATAACCATGACCTCTTTCGTCACGCTACCCTGATTCGCGATCGCTGCTTGAATCTCAGTATCAGCTAATAACTGATCATCAAGCACAGGACCGTTGCTATGTACTGCCTCGTGTTGTAACCAAGCTCGGTTTTCGCGAGTATCAGGCAGTTGAGTCAAGCAATTCAAGTTCAGCGATTGGGTCTTGGCAAGGTTCGCCCCTTCACGTACGGCAAGCAGATCTGCCCGACCAATCACCTCATCCAAGGAGCGGTAGCCGAGTCTCGCCAGTAGCGATCGCACTTCTTCCGCGATGAAGCAGAAGAAATTGACCACATGCTCAGGCGTGCCCGTAAAACGCTTCCGCAGTTCTTCCCGCTGCGTCGCAACACCCACGGGGCAGTTGTTAGTGTGGCAGATCCGCGCCATGATGCACCCTTCAGCAATCATCGCGATCGAGCCAAAGCCAAACTCTTCTGCACCCATCAGCGCTGCGATTAGGACATCCCAACCCGCCTTGAGGCCACCATCCACGCGCAAAATCACGCGATCGCGCAGTTGATTTTCCATCAGTACACGATGCACTTCAGTCAGACCCAGTTCCCAAGGACCGCCCGCATGCTTAATCGAGCTGAGCGGAGAAGCGCCTGTACCGCCGTCATGACCGGAAATTTGGATGATGTCAGCGTTGGCCTTAGCCACACCCGCCGCAACTGTCCCGATGCCAATTTCAGCTACCAGCTTCACCGAAACCTGAGCCGTGGGGCTGATCTGGTGCAGATCAAAGATTAGCTGAGCCAAGTCTTCGATGGAGTAAATGTCATGGTGAGGTGGGGGAGAAATCAGGGTCACTCCAGGCTTGGAGCGCCGCAACATCGCGATGTAAGGGCTGACTTTTTTCCCAGGTAGTTGACCACCTTCCCCAGGCTTGGCACCTTGGGCCATCTTGATCTCAATTTGCTTGGCGCTAGCAAGGTACTCTGGGGTGACGCCAAAGCGACCAGAAGCCACCTGTTTAATCGAGGAGCTAGCGGTGTCTCCATTTCTCAGCCCTTTCAGGTGGGGCAAAGTGGGAGAGTTGCCGTTTTCATCCACATCGTTGAGGGTGTGGTAACGTACCGGATCTTCGCCGCCTTCACCAGAGTTGGATTTGCCGCCAATTCGGTTCATCGCGATCGCCAATGTTTCATGAGCTTCCCGCGAAAGTGCGCCCAAGGACATGCCCCCGGTGCAAAAGCGTTGCATAATGTCAGCGACCGACTCCACTTCCTCCAAAGGAATTGAGGGGCGATCGCTCTGGAAGTCGAGCAGATCCCGCAGGGCCGTAATCGGACGGTTGCTGAGGTGTTGCTGGTACAAGTCGTAATGGTCGTGGCTCTTGTCAGCCACCGCTTTATGCAAAGTTTTGACCATTTCCGGGTTGTTCATGTGGTACTCACCACCCGGACGGTATTGTACAAAGCCGTAGTTTTCTGGTTTCTTGGCGGTCAGTTCAGGGAAGGCGCGGCAATGGAAGGAAATTACTTCATTGGCTAGCTCCGCAACACTGAGGCCACCCAACCGAGAAGTTGTACCAGAGAAACCTAGATGCAACAGATCGGAGCCGATCCCAATCGCTTCAAAAATTTGGGCACCGTGGTAGCTGGCCAACAGTGAGATTCCCATCTTGGAAAGAATCTTCAGCAAGCCCGCTTCTACGGCTTTACGGAAGTTGTCTTGAGCACCATTTAGGGTCGAAACCTCGATCTTGCCACGCTGCATCATGGCTTGAGTCTTGGAGTCAGCCCACCAATGCCGTACGGTTTCCAGAGCTAGATAAGGGCAAATTGCGCTGGCCCCATAGCCAATTAAGCAAGCGAAGTGATGCGTGCTCCAGCACTGGGCTGTATCCACAACCAAGGAAGCTTTCATCCGCAAACCTTGACGAATTAGGTGGTGGTGAACTGCACCCACTGCTAGTAAAGGTGGAATGTAGCTGTGATCTTCAGTTAATTGAAGACCATTTTCCTGGTTGCGATCGCTCAAAACCAGAACTTTTTTACCTGCGCGAACCGCTTCCACTGCTTGCTGGCAGAGAGCATTTACCGCACGTTGTAACCCTTCTGGCCCTGCGGAAATGGCAAATAAAGTAGACAGTGATGCTGTTTCAAACCCAGACTGCTTGATTTGCTCTAACTCCACCTCATTCAGCACTGGAGATTCTAGCTTTAGCTGACGAGCCGACTCTGGCTTGGCTTCTAGCAAGTTACCGCGCTCACCCAACTGCATGGTCAAAGACATGACCAAACTTTCCCGCAGGGGATCAATGGGTGGGTTAGTGACTTGGGCAAAGCGCTGCTTGAAGTAGTCGTAGAGCAGACGGGGCTTCTCAGATAAAACAGCCAACGGAATGTCATCACCCATCGAGAAGGTGGGTTCTTTTCCTTGGGCTGCCATCGATTCGATGATCATTTCCACATCTTCAGAGCTGTAGCCGAAGGCCACTTGGTGACGCAGCAGCATCTGACCGTCCATTTGGGCGGTATCGGCAAAGGGTTGAGCCTGCAAATTTTGACGATTTTGCTCGAGCCACTCGCTATAAGGATGAGCCTGAGCCACCCGTTGCTTGATCTCCCAGTTCTTCAGGACTTCATGGGTGCCCAAATCCACCGAGATCATTTGTCCAGGGCCAAGGCGTCCTTTTTCTACAATCTCTGCTTCCGGCAGGTCAACCACACCCGCTTCCGAAGCAACTACTACAAAGCCATCTTTGGTGATGCTATAGCGAGCGGGACGCAAACCATTGCGGTCTAGAGTCGCGCCCACTTTTTTGCCATCACTAAACACCAACAGCGCGGGGCCATCCCAAGGCTCTTGGATGCCGCTGTAGTACTCGTAGAAGTCAACAATCTCTGGATAGTTAGCCAAGTCTGGCTGATTCTTGTAAGCCTCTGGCACCATGATCATCAAAGCTTCCACTGGGCTACGCCCTGACTGCACCAGCAGTTCCATGACGTTGTCTAGAGTCGCGGAGTCACTGTTGTCTGGGTTGACCACAGGCTTGAGGTCTTGCAGGCGATCGCCCCAAGTCGTGTGAGCTAAATCGGCCTCCCGCGCCATCATCCAGTTGATGTTGCCGAGCAGAGTATTGATTTCACCGTTGTGGCCCAAAAGCCGCATCGGTTGTGCCAGGGGCCACTTAGGTAAGGTGTTGGTGCTAAAGCGACGGTGGTACACCGCAAATACGCTTTGGTAAGCAGGCTGCTTCAGGTCGGTGTAGAAATCTCCCAACACCGCCGATCGCACCATTCCTTTATAGATAAGGGTGCGGCTAGAGAAGGAGCAGACATAAAAATCTCTCAACGAGTCATACTCGCTAGGCCCGGAAGATTCTTGAAGGGCGATCGCAACTGCCTGCTCAATCCGCTTACGAACTAAGTACAGTTTGCGCTCTAACTCATCCCCAGTTAGGCTCTCAGCCTGTATCAATACTTGCTCAATTTGAGGTTGGTTTTCCTTCGCTTGAACGCCCAACACTTCAGGCTGAACCGGAACCAAACGCCACCCTAACAACGTTAGAGATTCTTCCTGAACAACTTTTTCTACAATCTGACGAGCTTTGGCCGCAGCAGAGGAATCTTGAGGCAAAAAGAGCATGCCTACCCCTGTGCGCTCAGGTGCAGCGGCTGGCACTCCCATCTCAGCAAGAGACTGCTGCAACAATTCCCAAGGGATAGCAGTCATCAACCCTGCGCCATCTCCAGAATCTTGGTCGGCACTACAGCCACCACGATGTTCTAAACATTCTAGAGCTGACAACGCCTTAGCCACTAAAGAGTGGGTAGCTCGACCTTGGAGATCCGCAATGAAACCAACGCCACAAGCATCTCGCTCCTCAACCAACCAACGTTGGCCGGAGTAGCCTGCTTCTAATCCCTGATTTAATTGCTGGTTCAAATTCACACTCACGTTATCCATGGGATGGCTCGCTTCGTTCATTGGCTAAGGCTGGGTAAAGTCCTCTGGAGTTAAAAATTAGTTTGATTGGGCGCAGTCGTCGCTACAGCAAGAAGCTGCACATTAATTACGAAGCCACGATCAAAGGCAAAGTCCGTACCCTATTAAATTTAAGAACGTACTTAACCCTCCGGCGGTTCATGAGCTTGAGGTAAGTCAAGACACTACCTTTACGGGTTTGGCTCCAAACCTGCGCTTCCCATCAGCATGGCTGGCAAACTTCAAAAGCTATTTAATTCAACCCCTTGGCCCCACTTAATTTGTGTTGGTGACAGGTAAAATTCTTCTCGCGAATCCAAGTTACTGGTGCCATGAAACAGTACCTAACACCCCCGTCGCTAAGGGTTTTCTAGGGAGCTGGAGTAAAAATATTATAGAAGGTATCTGAATCTGACAATCCCTAACCTCTACCGTATCCGTTACGGGTTTACGGGTTGTCAGACTACATGCCTTTTCTTGCCCAGGCTGGTTCCCTATTTTTCAAGCAACTTTAAAGACTACAGCAGAGCTTGTATTAAACACAACAATCTCATGCCGACTGATAGTCCCATATCTTCATTATGAAACTTGGTACCAAAAACGAAGTCACTATTTCCTGATAGAGGGACTCAGGTGTCTGCTGATTTGAGTAAGAACTCAGTCATCCTTACGGAAAATCAAGAAGTAAAAACTTAAGGATCAAAAAACTGTGAGCTTCGCGATCGCCCTCTAAAATTCAGTCGTTGAAGTCAGAATTTGTCTCGGCAGTGCTCGTTTAAAGTTTCAGGACTCCTCAAATCATCGTGCTTAACGCTAAAACCTTCGCTCAGCGGTTGCTCGCCAAACCTGCTCCTCGGTCCCTCCATCTTCCTTCAAGATTTTTACTTTCACCCCTGCTAGCGTTGTGCTACCTCCTAATGGGTGCCTTTGTAGACAGAGTAGAGAGTGGAGCTGTACCCTCTGCGATCGCTCAACTCAGTCAAGCAACTCCGGTGACTCCGCGATCGCCCAGTACCTCACCAACCTCTTCATCTGCTCAATTGTTACAGCAGGGAACCCAAATTTCTCTCAATGGTCGCATTTGGCCCGTTGCTTGGGGGCAGTGGCAATCTAATAGTAATCAAATTCGTACAGGAATTAGTGACACAGGCTTACTGCGTACAACTGGGGTGGATTTGTTAAACACCAATGACCCTCTACAACAGCCCGTGCAGTGGTACTCTAGCCCCACTTCGAACTCACTCAACTTAGCCGTCCGTCACAGTCAGCAATATCGCTATTTAGATATTACGGAGCTAGCAACTCGCACTGGTTGGCAAGTAAGAACATCGGGCAGTACGCTTCTTATCAATGCCCCCACATCGCAACTGACCTCTATTCGGCAAGGCCGTCAGCCTTGGGGCACTCGCATTGTTGTAGATCTAGACCGTCCTACCCCTTGGCAAGTCGATCAGCAAGGCCAAGCCTTGACTGTAACGCTCAACGCAGCTGCTGAACCAGCTTTAATTCAGCGTTTCCAGCCCAGACCTATACGCCCCATACCTAGCAACACCCCAGCCCGCCCTATTGCCACTCCCCCAGGAACTCCACCTCGGTCAGGTATTCCTCTAAAACTGGAAGTTGTTCAGAACCAACTAGCATTGCGCCTGGATATTCCGGTGGGTTTGCAACCACAATTCTCAACTTTATCCCAGCCGAATCGGCTCATCATCGACCTTAGACCCGACGCTATGATAGAGCGCAATATATTGTGGGCTCCAGGGCTACGCTGGCAACAGCAGTTTCTTACGCTGGGTAGCTCTCGTTTTCCTGTGGTTTGGCTCTCGGTGAACTTGCGTCAGCCCGGATTGAAGCTAGGGCCAATCTGGAGCAACCCCAGTTCTCTCGTCGGCATTGCTCCCCTCGTGCAAACCGCTCAGCGTTGGCAAGTCGCCGCCGCCATTAATGGGGGCTTTTTTAATCGCAAAACCCAGTTACCACTTGGTGCCGTTCGGCAAGATGGCCGTTGGGTATCCAGCCCAATTTTGAACCGAGGGGCGATCGCTTGGAATGAGGCAGGAGACGTAAAAATCGATCGCCTGACGCTCCAAGAAACGCTTAGCACTTCCACTCAGCAACGCCTACCCGTTTTGTCAGTCAACAGTGGCTACGTTCAGGCAGGCATTGCTCGCTATACCTCGCTTTGGGGAGCTGCTTACACACCACTGACTGACAACGAAATCATTGTCACCGTTCGCAACAACCAAGTAACCGCTCAACAGCCTGGTGAGGGGGCAAATAAAGGTGTCTTCCCAATCCCTAGTGATGGCTATTTGCTGACCTTACGGGCCAATCGCGCTGCTGCCAGTGCTCTACCCGTTAATACAGCGGTACGACTGGAGGGTGAAACTATACCCGCTGACTTTGATCGCTATACCCAAATTATGGGTGCGGGTCCATTGTTAGTACAAAATCGGCAAATTGTGCTCGATGCTAAAGCAGAAAAGTTCAGCGATGCCTTTGTTAAGGAAAGAGCGGTTCGCAGTGTAATCGGCACGAATGGGGAGGGCACCCTAATGATAGCGGCGGTTCACAATCGAGTCGGAGGGGTGGGTCCAACTTTGGCTGAAGTGGCTCAACTGACCCAACAAATGGGAGCGATCGATGCCCTCAACCTAGATGGTGGCAGTTCTACAACCCTGTATCTGGGTGGTCAAATTCTCAATCGTCCTCCTCAAACCGCCGCCCGGGTACACAACGGCATTGGAGTATTTATCCAACCCAGGCCATAAGTACTTCTAACTACACTTTTTTGAAAAAAGTTGAAGCTGCTTTGAAGTTCCCTGGCAGTGAGTAAAGACTTGATGTAAATTTGCCGATTTGCCTAACTCATGGGTGACATCAACCAGACCACATTTGCTATGTTTGCCTTCAGGCCAACCTTGTGGCTTCTAGGATTTGGAGATTTACCCTCTCAATCTTGACTAAAACATCCCTGTCCAGCAGTTCTTAAGGAGAGAAATCGTGGCCCAGCTTCAAGAAGTTCCTCAAGCGTCTACCTTCCCTACAGCCCCCCCTGTTACTTCCAAGGGAGTTGCTGCAACAGAATTGCGTCCCTGGGGTTCTTTCACGATCTTAGAAGAGGGCCGAGGCTACAAAATTAAGCGAATCGAGGTAAAGCCAGGGCATCGTCTCAGTCTGCAAATGCATCATCATCGCAGTGAGCATTGGATTGTAGTTTCTGGCACCGCTAGAGTCAATTGTGGCGATCAAGAGCTAGTTTTATGCAGCAATCAATCCACCTATGTACCGCAATGTACTAGTCATCGGTTGGAGAACCCTGGGGTAATTCCTTTGGTTTTGATTGAGGTGCAAAACGGTGAGTACCTAGGCGAAGATGACATCGTGCGTTTTCAAGACGATTACGCCCGTACAGCTTCGTGAATCAAGTAGCGTTCTAAGTTCTAAATTGAATTAACTTAAGCAAGCTGGCAGCGTTAGTAGGATACTATTAGCGCTGTAAATTCTTTTTAGAGCACTTACTCAAAAGTCACTAAAAAACTCGGTGAATGATGCTCCAGCTCAGCCAAGCCGCAATCAAGGAAATCTTGCGTCTCAAGCAGAAGTGCCACAAGCCAGATGCCGTATTCCGTTTGGGAGTACAGCCAAGTGGTTGTTCGGGTATGTCCTACACTCTAGAATTTGACGAAGAAGTCGGGCTTAATGACGCGTTGTATGACTGCAACGGCATTCAAGTTGCGATCGCTCGCTCAAGCCTAACCGTTCTAAGCGGCTTAAACTTAGATTACTCCGAAGACCTAATGGGCGGCGGCTTCCGCTTCCACAATCCCAATGCCACTCAAAGCTGTGGCTGTGGTAACTCCTTCTCTGTCAGCTAAACGTTACAATTTGACTTGATAATCGAACTGTTCCCTCAAAACCACTCAAGCACTGATATAGCAGGCAGCTCAGCAACACACGACCGTCGCTTGAGCCTCAAGGATTTGAGATTGTTCACCAAAAAATTGACATTGACTCCATTAACTCGGTAAGATTAGAATTTGTTGTTTGTTGAAGCAGCGAAAGGCCGCGCACGCCATAACTCATGCCCACTATCCAGCAACTCATTCGTAGCGAACGTCAGAAAGTTCAGAAGAAAACCAAATCCCCGGCTCTGAAGAGTTGCCCTCAGCGTCGTGGCGTTTGCACAAGAGTTTACACGACCACTCCTAAGAAGCCCAACTCCGCTCTGCGTAAAGTTGCCAGGGTTCGTCTAACTTCTGGTTTTGAGGTCACAGCCTACATCCCAGGTATCGGTCACAACCTGCAAGAGCACTCTGTAGTAATGATTCGAGGCGGTCGGGTCAAAGATCTGCCCGGTGTGAGATACCACATCATCCGGGGCACCTTGGATACTGCTGGAGTTAAAGACCGCCGTCAAGGTCGCTCCAAGTACGGTACCAAGCGTGCTACTGCTAAAAAGTAAAGCCCAAGCTTGTCATTCGTATCGGTTAAAGCTGAAGAAGCAAGTATTAGTAAGTTGCAAGCTTTGCTTGGAAGACTGGGCTATTGCATACGGCCTTAGAGAAGCTGGAAAAGTATCTCGGTCTTTTGGCTTGGCCAATTCTATAACAATGGTCGTATTGCTTCTTGCTTTACCGAGCTTGTTTTTGACTGAATAAATCTCGAATTGCATTCAAAATAGTAGTTCCGCAATCTTTTCTCTGAAGGCTCAATATGTCTCGTCGTACTGTTATTCAAAAACGTCCTGTTCCTCCTGATTCTGTATACAACAGTCGCCTAGTCAGCATGATGATGCGGCGGATTATGAAGAGTGGTAAGAAGTCCGTTGCTTCCCACATTGTTTATGATGCTTTCAAAACCATTGAGGAACGGACAGGCTCAGATCCCTTAGAGCTATTTGAAAGAGCAGTACGAAACGCAACTCCTTTAGTTGAAGTAAAAGCTCGCCGAGTAGGTGGAGCAACATACCAAGTCCCGATGGAAGTTCGCTCTGATAGAGGAACTGCTTTAGCTTTACGTTGGTTAAGTCAGTTTGCTCGTCAGCGCGCTGGCCGAACTATGGCTGGCAAGCTAGCAAATGAATTGATGGACGCAGCTAACGAGACTGGTAGCGCGATTCGTAAGCGTGAAGAAACTCACCGCATGGCTGAAGCGAATAAGGCTTTCGCCCACTATCGGTACTGATCTCCGAACCCTGGTTTCCGCAACAAAAGTATAGAATTCTAACAGAAGCGCAAATTTTTGCGGCAAAGACAAAGGAGGTAGCCGTGTCACGCACCACCCCGCTTGAACGAGTACGCAACATTGGTATTGCTGCCCACATTGATGCGGGCAAAACTACAACAACAGAGCGAATTTTGTTCTACTCCGGTGTAGTTCACAAGATTGGCGAAGTCCATGATGGAACTGCTATCACTGACTGGATGGAGCAAGAGCGGGAGCGGGGCATTACCATCACTGCTGCCGCAATCAGTACTGCTTGGGCCCGTCGCGACCCTAAAAACCCGACTAAGGCCTTGGCAGGCGAGCCTGAATATAAGATCAACATCATTGACACCCCAGGTCACGTAGATTTCACGATTGAAGTAGAACGTTCCATGCGGGTGTTAGACGGTGTTATTGCTGTCTTTTGTTCAGTGGGCGGAGTTCAGCCTCAATCTGAAACTGTATGGCGTCAAGCCGATCGCTACAAAGTCCCTCGAATGGTCTTTGTCAACAAAATGGATCGGACTGGAGCTAATTTCTTCAAGGTTTACGGTCAGATCCGTGATCGTTTGCGTGCCAATGCAGTTCCAGTACAAATCCCCATTGGTACTGAAGAAAACTTCAAGGGTCTCGTAGATTTGGTACGCATGCGTGCTCATATTTACAGAAATGACTTAGGAACTGACATTGAGGAAACTGAAATTCCTGCGGAAGTTCGGGAGCAGGCTGAGGAGTTCCGTCTGAAGCTGATCGAGTCTGTTGCGGAAACCGATGATACCCTCACCGAGAAGTATCTAAATGGTGAAGAGCTAACGGAAGAGGAAATTCGAGCTGCGCTCCGTAAAGGAACGATTGCTGGAATGATTGTTCCGATGCTCTGTGGCTCTGCCTTTAAAAACAAGGGTGTGCAGCAAATGCTGGACGCAGTAATTGATTACCTGCCTGCTCCAGTGGATATCCCTCCTGTTCAAGGAACACTGCCCAATGGCTCAACGGTCGAGCGGGGTCCAAGCGATAGTGAGCCGTTCTCAGCTCTAGCCTTTAAGGTGATGTCCGATAAGTTCGTCGGGCGGCTAACCTTCGTTAGAGTCTACTCAGGTGTCTTGAAGAAGGGTAGCTACATCCTAAACGCCTCCAAAAACAAGAAAGAGCGCGTCTCCCGCCTCATCATCTTGAAAGCCGATGACCGGATTGATGTGGATGAACTGCGTGCTGGTGACTTAGGGGCTATTCCTGGCTTGTCGGATACCTTGACTGGGGACACGCTTTGCGATGAAAATGCTCCTGTAATCCTGGAATCTCTTTACATCCCAGAGCCGGTGATCTCGGTTGCGGTAGAGCCAAAAACCAAGCAAGACATGGAGAAGCTTTCCAAGGCCCTTAAAGCGCTTTCGGAAGAAGATCCAACTTTCCGGGTTAGTATTGACCCTGAAACCAACCAAACCGTGATTGCAGGCATGGGTGAGCTGCACTTAGAAATTCTTGTAGATCGCATGCTACGGGAATTTAAGGTGGAAGCCAATGTAGGTGCTCCCCAAGTCGCTTACCGTGAAACTATACGCAAGGCAGTTAAAGCTGAAGGCAAATTTATCCGCCAAAGCGGTGGTAAGGGTCAGTACGGTCACGTTGTGATTGAACTGCAACCGGGTGAAACAGGCAGCGGCTTTGAGTTTGTCTCTAAGATTGTTGGTGGTACTGTACCTAAAGAGTACATCGCCCCGGCAGAACAGGGCATGAAAGAAGCCTGTGAGTCTGGGATTCTGGCTGGATACCCACTGATTGACGTTAAAGTCACGATGGTAGATGGCTCTTATCACGATGTAGATTCTTCGGAAATGGCTTTTAAGATTGCTGGCTCAATGGCAATTAAGGAAGCTGTGATGAAGGCATCCCCTGTTCTGCTGGAGCCTGTAATGAAGGTTGAGGCTGAGGCTCCCGAGGAATTCCTCGGCTCCGTCATGGGTAACCTTATTTCCCGTCGAGGCCAAATTGAAGGTCAAACAGTTGAACAGGGAATTGCTAAGGTAACCACTAAGGTTCCATTAGCTGAGATGTTTGGATATGCCACGGATATCCGGTCTATGACTCAGGGCCGCGGTACATTTACGATGGAATTTAGCCAGTATGACGAGGTACCTCGCAACGTGGCTGAAACAATCATCGCGAAGAGTAAAGGGAACGCATAATCAGGAAGAGGAACACATAATCCATGGCACGCGCAAAGTTTGAACGGACTAAACCCCACGTTAACATTGGTACCATTGGTCACGTTGACCACGGTAAAACCACTCTAACTGCTGCAATCACTATGACTCTGGCTGCTTTGGGTCAGGCAGCAGCTAGAAATTATGATCAAATCGATGCCGCACCTGAAGAGAAGGCTCGGGGTATTACGATTAACACAGCTCACGTTGAGTATGAGACTGCCAACCGTCACTATGCTCACGTAGACTGTCCTGGCCACGCTGACTATGTCAAAAACATGATCACTGGCGCTGCTCAGATGGACGGTGCCATCCTAGTGGTGTCTGCGGCTGATGGCCCTATGCCTCAAACTCGTGAGCATATTCTGCTCGCGAAGCAGGTAGGTGTTCCAGCAATGGTTGTCTTCTTAAACAAAGAAGACATGGTGGATGATGCAGAACTGCTTGAGTTGGTAGAACTCGAAGTTCGTGAACTCCTCAGCTCCTACGACTTCCCTGGCGATGATATTCCTATCGTTGCTGGTTCAGCGTTGCAAGCAGTAGAAACCATGACTGCTAATCCTAAAACGCAACGAGGCGAAAACCAGTGGGTTGATAAAATTCACCAACTCATGGATGAAGTTGATGCTTACATCCCAACTCCTGAGCGTGAAGTTGATAAGCCCTTCCTGATGGCGGTAGAGGACGTATTCTCCATCACAGGTCGTGGTACAGTCGCAACTGGCCGGATTGAACGCGGAAAAATCAAGGTTGGTGACACCGTTGAATTGGTGGGCATCAAGGACACTCGCAGCACCACTGTAACGGGTATTGAGATGTTCAAGAAGAGCCTTGAAGAAGGGATGGCAGGAGACAACGCGGGTCTACTACTGCGTGGTATTCAGAAAGCTGATATTGAGCGGGGCATGGTAATTGCTCAGCCCAAGTCCATCACTCCTCACACTCAGTTTGAGTCTGAAGTGTATGTTTTGAAGAAAGAAGAAGGTGGTCGTCACACTCCTTTCTTCCCTGGCTACCGTCCTCAGTTCTATGTTCGTACCACTGATGTAACTGGCACCATCACCACCTTTACTTCCGATGACGGTAGTGAAGCTGAAATGATCATGCCTGGCGATCGCATCAAGATGACTGTAGAACTAATCAACCCGATCGCGATTGAGCAAGGTATGCGCTTTGCTATCCGTGAGGGTGGTCGTACTATCGGTGCGGGTGTCGTTTCTAAGATCCTCAAGTAACTCTCTGTTATTGATGATCTAGGAGCAGAAAAGAAGTGCCATTTCGGTATTATGCTTTTCTGCTCCCGCTTTTTTGGCATAGCACTCTGCTATACAGATTATTTTTCAGACCGTAGAACCTCGAAAATTCGAATAAATCCAAAATGGCAACTATTCAGCAGCAAAAAATCCGTATCCGCCTCAAAGCTTTTGACCGTCGTCTCTTGGATACTTCTTGCGAAAAGATTGTTGATACTGCAAATCGCACAAACGCTACAGCGGTTGGACCGATTCCTTTACCAACCAAGCGGAGAATTTATTGCCTCCTGCGATCGCCTCACGTAGACAAAGACTCCCGAGAGCACTTTGAGACTCGGACACATCACCGCATCATTGATATTCACCAGCCTTCTTCAAAAACTATCGATGCCTTGATGAAGCTAGATCTACCAGCTGGCGTTGATATTGAAGTCAAGCTCTAGTAACGCTAGGGAAGTTCTATAGAGGTTGGAAAAACTTGGTCTTGACCTTGCTAGCCTACGCCTCAAAACATTGGGCCAGATCAAATTAGTGTTGGTTTTATCCCCTTAAAGCGTGAGGCATGAGCTTTGAGGGGCTTCTTATTCTTATTAATTTGCCTTTGCGTTCTGAGCAATTTAAGTAAGTTCAAATAATAGGTTTCTACGGAAAACTTTTGGTGGTGCCCTGATGACTCCCTTATATGGGATAGAGTAGAGACAGAAGCACTGTCTCTTAATCTTTAGACAATGGCATCCTCCTCATCAATTGCGGTTCGAGAACTTCCTCTATTTCCCCTGCCAGAAGTAGTTCTGTTTCCCGGTCGGCCTCTCCCTCTGCACATTTTTGAATTCCGTTACCGCATCATGATGAACACGATTCTGGAGGGCGATCGCCGCTTCGGAGTGTTGATGTGGGACCCGGTTGAAGGAAAACCTGCTCTGGTAGGATGCTGTGCTGAAATTCTTCAATTTCAACGCTTGCCTGATGACCGTATGAAGATATGGACATTGGGACAACAACGGTTTCGAGTGTTAGAATATGTCCGAGAAAAGCCTTATCGGGTAGGGCTTGTAGAGTGGATAGAAGACCAGCCTACCGAACAAAACTTACAACCTTTAGCGACTGAAGTTGAGCAATTGCTTCGCGACGTGGTTCATCTTTCAGCCAAGCTCACAGGTCAGGTTATCGAACTACCGGAAAGTATTCCTGATCTACCGCTAGAACTTTCCCACTGGGTAGCTAGTAATCTATACGGTGTTGCGGGTGAGCAGCAAGCTCTTTTAGAAATGCAAGATACGGTAGCTAGGTTAGAACGGGAAGCAGAAATCCTCACTTCCACGCGAAATCATCTAGCGGCTCGCACCGCATTGAAGGATGTCTTGAAGGATACTCCTAAATAATTTCAGCAAGTTAGGGACGGCGATCGCCAAACCTGCTAGATAAATACCAATGCAAGTAGGCTGTTCAGAGATTAGATCTGAGCAGCCGCTTCAATTTGAGTGGCCATCGCCAACTTGGGTTTGTAAGGTAGAACGCCACTGCTGTACTAGCGTCTGCGATCGCTTTGGTAGCCAATGATCATACTTAGGATAAACCGGCAAGCGGGGTACTAGATGCCAGCCCTCTGGGGCCAAGATCGCAGTTAAAGTTTCTACTTCTGGGTGGGAATAGTTGGGGTTCACTTCATCTCGCGGCCCAATTCCACCTAAGTCCCTCGCTCCCGCTGCTAAGCAAGCCAATAGTAAGTCTGGTTGCTGCACTAGATTAGGAGGGATTTGTAAAGTAATGCTGTTAGGTAAAATCTGCCGAGCTGTTGCAATTACCTCGACCAGTTCTGCTGCGGCGAAGGTAGCCCCCTGCCAAACTTGGCTTTGGCCTGGGCTATGAGGTTGCAAAATTACTTCTTGAATATGTCCCCAGCGCTCCTGTAGCTGTGCGATCGCTTCTAGGGTTGCCCAGCGATCGCCTGGAGTTTCACCAATGCCTAATAATAATCCTGTTGTGAAAGGGATTTGCAGTTCCCCTGCCCAAGCCAACTGTTGCAGTCGCAGTTGAGGAACTTTACTAGGAGCATGGCGATGTACGGTTTCTAATAACTTTGGGGTAACTTGCTCTAGCATCAACCCCATAGAAACATTTACAGCCTTTAGCTGCGACATCTCCTCAAAAGTTAGAGGCCCAACATTAGTATGAGGCAGTAGTCCCAGAGATAAAGCCAATTCCGCTAAATCAGAAATTCGTTGCAGCCAGTCAACTCGCCGCAAACTGCGCGGATGCACTTCACCACTGAGCAGCAAAATTTCAATAGCACCTTGAGAGCGAACTCGCCGCAATTGAGTTTCAGCTTCGCTCAAAGACAACCAAACATCCTCTCCTGGATCAACTCGAAAATTGCAGTAGGCGCAACGATTAAAGCACTCATAAGTGGGTACTAAAGTGTAAGCAGGACTATAAGTAACGGTGGCTGTTGTGGGTAGAGGCATAGATTCAGCAGCAAGGACAAGCAACTTAGAAGTCTAGCTGCCCTTGCTGAGTCTTACTCGCTTAGTCTTATAAATCATTGCTTAAAACACTACAACCTGTTCTCGCCCTTGGCAGCTCCGTTTTTTGGCATAAACGTTTTTGACGTGAGTTTTGACCGTGTTCAAGCTGATGCGTAATGTTTTAGCAATTTCTTGATAGCTGTATTCCTGCCGCAGCAGCATCCAAATTTCGGTTTCGCGTTCAGTCAGGTCGTATCTTTTTTGCTCAATCTGTAATTCTTCTCGCAGTACCTCAGTGCAGTTCTCTAAAATCACCAAAATGTACTGAGAATCGTTAGCTGAACTGGCAACGCCATCAGTCGGGTTCACTTGTAGCCAGCTAGCTCGGATGCGAATCAGATGCCCCTGAGGAGTTTGGCGTTCGACAACGAGAGGTTGCTTGGTAGAACTAGCATTTTTTAACAAGCGGTGGCCAATTTCTGAGATCACTAACGGTGGGCTAGCAGGTTGGCGATCGCCTGAAGCTAGAAGTTGGCACAGATGATTAGCTCTCTCGTTTAGATAAAGTGGCTGCATATTACGAGAGAGCACCACTACTCCTTGAGGCAAAGCCTCCAACAGAGTACTCCAGAGCATCTCCAAAACCGATGTGCTAGCTGTAGGCACTTCATCTCTTCGCTCCATAGGGGGTTTGAAGGTGCGTCTGGTGAAGATTTGGCTGTTAAGGAAGTAATGATTGAGCGATGCAGTCTTGAGGAATTGAGCCTCTACGGGATTAGGAAGTAGACGGGCTGTCATGGGGGTGTGCCTCAAATCATGCCGCTATTCTGCGCGCTCTAAGAATGAACATGCAATGAGCAGCTAGTAGGCAGCACCAGAATCCTGAAGTGCAACTAACCACGCTGAAACGAGGTGAACCAGGGTGAAGTGAGGTGAAGTTTTCCGTTACAATTCCTTTCTCGATAGAGAAATTGCGGAATAATAGTGTCAATTAAGCAAAAAGATTGGGGCCGCACTAGATTTGTCAGCGGCTTATCTCAGCTATAACAGCGCCTAGGGCAACCTTGAGCTGTTATCCCCTAAGCGCAGGAAGTAGCTACTAAACCTTTTTTGGCTTTCCTATAGTCTAGATTTTCAACTGAATTGCCTTTTCAAGACTCACTCGTTAGGGTGCTCTTTTGTTTAAGCCCTATCCTGCCAGCGCCGAATCCTTTAAAACTCTGCCGACTCAGGTATTGCTGAATGATTAACTTTGATAGCCGCTCTAAGCTGATCGCTGAGGGACGCAGTGTAGACAAAACTGTCTCCTCCCTAAAACCTGAATTATTAGACCAATGGTTTCCGGTACAACAGCAGCAACATTATGTTTCCCAATGGATGGGAATCGGTCGAGTTGGGTTAACAAAGCGACGGGCTGAGTGCTTGGTGCAGTTATGGGCTTATCTATTTCTCAAACAACAATTTCAGTTGGGGCAGATGCCTAAAGCTTCCTTAACTGCCTTAGGGAGTTTAGAAGGGCTAGTACCTTGCACTCACCGTGAGGCAGCTGAACTGTTTTACAGCAAAACAGAACGAGGGAGCGATCGCGCGGCTGGCATGATGATCGATCGCCTAGCAGCTTTAGGTCTGATAGAAAAAAAGTTTGATGGTCACACCATCTGCATTGGCATTCGGCCCTTACCATCACCTCCTCCACCAAAAGACCCAAGCTTGCCCGAGGTTTTACCAGACGCCTTTAACCCCAGAACCGATACGATTCCTATTGCCAGCTTATTGGCGCGTAACTACTCGTGGATGGACAAAGACCCTTCCGCGATCGCGCCTCAGAAAATTGCCAAAATTTTGCGGTGTTGGGCTCAACAATATCCCAAGGGGATGCGGGTGCTGCGTCGATGTGACAACTTGACTGCCGTTGGGATTAACATCCTATTTCCCGTTGCGAGTGAATCTGAAGTTAATTTTTTCCTGCCACCCACTAAGAGCCTTTACCTCACAACCAGCACTGAAGTTGACCCATTTAAGATCGCTACTCCAGGAGATCCAGACTGCACCTCTATTTTTGTCCGCTCCTGGATGATTGATCCGCCTTACATGCAGCGGCAACAGATGTATCAATTCTTGGAGGATGGTCGGCAGACCTTAGTGGCTATGCAGGAAGACTTCCCCAACTTATGCGACATTTACGCACTTGCGATTCATCCTATTTACGAAGAGTTACAGCCAGCGATCGGATTTCATAAGACTTGTCAAGCACCTCAAAGCCTTCTGTACTGGACTTATCAACCAGTAGATCGTTACTTAGCTTTAGACCTGAAGCAAGCAGTTGCCACCTTAAAGCTGGATCTTTTCCCCAGCGATCGCTAAAACAGGAGGTGCCAATCAAACGGAGGTATTTGTAAATAAAAGTTAAATATTCAACAATTAATACTCATAAACTGCTTTACAAAATTAAATAGATCGTCTAACCTAAGACTTAAGTGGAGTAAACATCCACGCATCATTTTGTAGTTCATTAAGCACTCATCCAGACATGACTACCACTCTACAGAGACGCGAAAGCGCCAACCTGTGGGAGCAGTTCTGTAACTGGGTTACCAGCACCGACAACCGCCTCTATGTAGGCTGGTTCGGCGTCCTGATGATCCCCACCCTGCTCTCCGCCACCATCTGCTTCATCATTGCCTTCATCGCGGCTCCTCCCGTCGATATCGA
>NZ_JAMPKN010000023.1:0-64630 GCF_039962155.1 Trichocoleus desertorum AS-A10
CTACCCGGTTGCACTGCTGAGCCAGCGGCACCGAGCCGTTGGTAAGGAGACAGGGTTGACGAGCTATATTGAGCGGTTCAACAACACGTTACGACAACGAATCTCTCGCCTAGTGAGGAAAACATTGTCCTTCTCCAAAAAGCTCGACAATCATGTTGGAGCCATCTAAACGAAATGATCAGAACCAAGTTGTCATGTTGTTGAGATAACCTAATTTTTCTACATCCTTTACAAAATTGCACTACCCAAGAGGCAATTGAAGCCGTGGGAGCAAAGGTGGTGTTTTTACCTCCTTATTCTCCTGACCTCTCACCCATTGAATTATGTTGGTCGAAACTCAAGCAACTTTTACGTTCAGCGAAGGCTCGAACTCATGAAGCACTGGATCAAGCGTTAACGCGAATTATCAACGAGTATATTTCCGAGGAGGATGTCTTGGGTTGGTTCGCTCACTGTGGTTTATCCATCTGATAACCGCTGTAAGTTTAATTCTGGCTAGCTGCTTACCGTTCTTATGGGTGTGAATGGATTGACATTAGCGGTGCCTATACTCTAGAGCGTTTTAAGTTTAATTCTGGCCAGCTACTTACTATTCCCTGTAGTCTACAGGGTGAGAAGCGAAGATTGAGGATCTATTCGTATTACCGAAGGCCAGAGAGTTTGGGTTAAGTTCAAAATCAGCCATAGACGATGCTGATTTGAGGAAAGAAAACTATAGCGCTTGGCGATCGCCGAACCCGATCGCCAAGCGCTATAGTTTTCTTTCCTGGCCACACTCCTAACAGCTGCCAAGAGCCGATGGTTGACACGAGACAAATTTTTCAGAGACAACTAATTAGGATACTGCTTCAACTTCCAGATTAGCTCTACGGAAGTAAGCAGCGGACATTAAACCGATCGCTTTGCAATGCTCAGCGCACTTGCGGAAAATGGCAGCGTACTCTGTCATTTTGTCATCATGCATTTCGTCGCAAGCGATCGCGCACTTGAAGCACATCTCGGCGCAAAGCTGGCAGGTTCTACCTGCAAACTCAGAACCATCGGCAATCATGTTGATGCACATCATTGTCATCTCAGCACAATCGCGAAGCATAGACATCATCGAAACATCGATGTACTTACAGCTTCTATCTGAGCAGTAAGTCATGACTTCTAAGCACATGTTGTGGCAATCGGTGCAAACTTCGATACAGACTTTTAGCTCAGTTAATTCAGTATTCATAGAATCAGTCATCATATTTACCTCTATATTCTTTTGAGATAAGGACAATTGCTTTGGGTGCTTATTTAGAAGCGTATTCCTACCTTCTCAGCAAAGTCAATGGAGATGCTAAACCCCCCATTTAGAAGGCCAGAATGCCGCTCCATTTACCGGGAATTGCTGCCTCTATCCCAGAAATTCACCGGAGATTAAGGGGGATTAGAAGCTAAGGGAGCCAGAAATCTTTATAGGGGCTTGGCAAATAGGGCTCTGCAAATCACGCTGATTTAGTGATCATTCTGGCCTCTCGGGCTGCCTCTCGGACTCATAGACGAATCTGGCCTTAGATTTACTTTAAAAATTTTGAGAACAGCAGGAAATTATATAGATAAGTAACTTTATAAGAAGTTGTAGTGGGATTTGGTGAAACGCAGAATTAAGAACCCTTTCAGGCGTTTTAGGAGTCATTTCAGGTTTTTAGGCAGACTAAGAAGTATGACGAAACTCGTAGTTGTATCAGCGGCTTATGTCAGGAAAACCTGACAATTCATTGTTTTATAACTCTTAAACAGTTCCAGGTAGCTTAGGTGTTGAGTCTAGCGGCAGAGTTCGGTGGCTCTACCTTTTGGTTGGCTACCAAAACTAAAGGTAGCCTTATGCTTGTATAAAATACGTTAACTCGATAGACTAACCGTATTTTGTAAGTTGGGTTTCGGGAGAGTTGTCGTGGGTATTTCTGTTCAAAACGTTGACAAGCATTTTAGCTCCTTTCACGCGATCGATAATGTGAGCCTGAATATTGAGACAGGGTCCTTAGTTGCTCTTCTAGGTCCTTCGGGGTCTGGTAAATCAACTTTGCTACGGATGATTGCTGGATTGGAGCAACCTGACTCTGGAGAAATTTTTTTGACTGGCGAAAATGCCACCTACCGCTCAGTCCAGGACCGGGGAATTGGTTTTGTATTTCAGCATTACGCGCTGTTTAAGCACCTAACCATTCGGCAGAACATTGCTTTCCCGTTAGAAATTCGTAAAGCTAAGCCTAGCCAAATTCGTCATCGGGTTGAGGAACTACTGAACTTGGTGCAATTACGAGGGTTGGGCGATCGCTATCCTTCTCAGCTTTCCGGGGGTCAACGGCAGCGGGTGGCGCTAGCACGGGCATTGGCAGTTCAACCCAAAGTTTTGCTGTTAGATGAACCTTTTGGGGCTCTGGATGCAAAAGTTCGTAAGGAACTGCGGACTTGGCTACGGAAACTGCATAACGAGGTCCATGTGACCACTGTGTTTGTCACCCATGATCAAGAAGAAGCGATGGAAGTGGCTGATCAGATTGTGGTCATGAACGAAGGTCGGATTGAACAAGTTGGTAGCGCGGCAGAGCTTTATGATTCGCCAGCGTCTCCTTTTGTGATGAGTTTCATTGGTCCGGTGAATGTGCTCCCCGCGAATGCTGGCATCTTACCAAGAAACCAAGGCATACAAGGCGATCGCGTCTTTTTACGGCCTCATGATTTGGTGATCCGCTCCTATGCCACTGAGGATACAGTGCCTGCCAAGATTGAGCGGATTGTTCACCTAGGTTGGGAAGTTCAGGTGGAGTTAATGTTGCCTTCAGGTCGGGGGGTAACGGCTTACTTGGCGCGGGAAGACTTTGACAAACTGAACCTAGAACGGCACCAAGATGTCCATATCATCCCTAAGCAAGTGAAAACTTTTCCAGAGTATTCGTTGAATTAAGTAGATAGCTGTGAATAGCTTCTAATCTCTTGATGGGCTCACCCTTGCAACTACTCTTTGTCCGGACTTTAATTTTGTCTTGCTATGACCTTGGAATCTGCCCCCCCTCTTCAAAATGCTAAGCCAGCTACCAAGAAAAATAAAGATGCGTATGTTGCTAGTAGAGTTCTGATCGCTGTTCTGTTAGCAGCTTTGCTTTCTACTTTCTTTGTCATTGTCAATGCAGGAGAGCGGGGGGTGCTGATGCAGTTTGGCAGGGTGCAAGAACCTGTGTTGGGGGAAGGAATTCATCTGATTGTTCCTGGCATTAATACCGTTAAGAAGCTGAGTGTGCGAGTGCAAAATCAGGAAATCTCTGCTGAAGCTTCTTCCAAGGATCTGCAAGATGTTTATACTGATGTCGCCCTCAACTGGCATATTATCCCTGAGGAGGTGGACAAAATTTTTCAACAAATCGGGGATGAAGCGACAGTTGTTACGACGATCATTAACCCTGCCGTCGAAGAGGTGCTGAAAGCAGTAGTGGCAATGTACACAGCCGAGGAAGTAATTACGAAACGGGGAGAGGTCAAAGCGGCAGTGGACCAGGCTCTGACAACGCGATTAGGCACTTATCACATTGCAGTTGATGACATCTCTCTGGTGCATGTACATTTCTCTAAGCGGTTTAGCAATGCGGTGGAGGCTAAACAAGTGGCAGAGCAAGAAGCCAAACGAGCAGAATTTGTGGCTCTCAAGGCAGCTAGAGAAGCAAAAGCTAAGGTAAATTTAGCCAAAGGAGAAGCAGAAGCCCAGAACTTGCTGCGAGAGGGTTTAACCCCAGAGTTATTACAAAAGCAGGCGATCGAGAAATGGAATGGCAATCTCCCTCTGATTATGGGAGATGATGGTTCCTCCAAACTCCTCGATTTGAAGCAACTGGTTAAATTGGGTAAGCAACGCTTAAATCCTGATTAACCCTTTAACATTTGCTCAAAAGCGATCGCAATTTGGGTTTGAAACCGCTGTTGGTGTTTCAGTTTCAGCACGGGTTGAATAATTTCCAGAATGGAGCCTGCACCTTTGCGACTATTGGTGATCTGTACTGCTTGGAGGGTAGAGAGTTCGATCTCTTTTCTCACCATGAGTTCTGGGATCGCAGCGGCCCCTACTCCGCTCTCCACCACCGCTTTGACCATCTCGCTACTGCTTAGAACTAAAACTACATCTAGTTCACTGATCTCAATCCCCCAACTCTGTAGAGCTTGCTCAAACATCTGTTGAGCCCCCGAACCAGGCTCTCGCATGACCCAAGTGGTTTCGTTGAGTTCACGAACTGAGATTCTGGTGCGCTCAAACCAAGGGTGGGATTTGCCTACCACTACTTGCAGGCGATCGCTGCCAATAGCCTCCTCAGCTAAATAGCTTTTGAGCGCAGGTTTCACCTCACCGCTGACAATGCCTAAATCAAATAATCCGGTGGCTGTGCCTTCACAGATCTCTTCAGCATTAGCAAGGGTGCAAATGACGTTAATTCCTGGGTACTGACGCTTAAATTGACTAATTTTTCCTGGCAACCAGTAATTACCAATCGTCAAGCTTGAGCCTAGTTTCAACTCACCCCGTTGAAGGTTATTCAATTCCCGTAAACCGCGTTCAGTTAAAGCGACTTGCTCCAGAATCTTTTGCGCTTCTTCCTGGAGTAGCTTGCCTGCCTCCGTAATTTCCACGCGCCGACCAATGCGATGGAAGAGTTTGACACTGTACTCTGTTTCTAAGCTTTGGACGGCGGCACTGACTGCTGGTTGAGTGATGAAAAGTGCTTCAGCAGCGCGAGTAAAGTGTAATTGCTCAGCCACAGCCAAAAATATCCGTAATTGCTCCAGTGTCATAGTTGGCTTTTAACGCTCCCTGCTAGACGTTGTTAAGGAAAGTAAACTCCTAGAAATACCTTAAAAGCGATGGGTTCATCGGGGTTTGTCATCTTTAGCTTTATGCCTCTGCTGCTGTTGGTTCCAGGGGATCACAACAGCAGCTAGGATTTTGCAGTCTCTCAAAGCATTGGAGCAGATGAGCAGACATGAGCGATCTAGAGTTGATTACTTTTATTTATTAAACCAACAAAAAAGAACATTAGCTTCTATGGGTCTTCTTGACTAGAGTAAACATAGTGCTTTTGGCAATGCATCCTTGCTGAAGCAAAGCTCACCGGTCCCATCGGGAGTGGCCAAACTTCCAAGGATACATTTGCATACTGGGGGATTTGCATCCATGACTAGTGAATTTCAATCTGAGCAGAGTGCCCACGGCTTAAAGCCAAATTGCCTCTCCTTCGGTGAAGTGTTGGCCCAATCAGTTGCGGTCATTGCTCCCACTACCATCCCTGCCTCCAACTTAGGTTTGATTGTCGCGATCGCGGGAAATGGCACTTGGTTGAGTTTTCTGATTGGCATGATTGGGTTGATGTTTGTCAGCATTAACATCAATCAGTTTGCGAGTTGTTCCGCTTCTCCGGGTTCGTTATATTCTTACATTGCTAAAGGTTTAGGCCCAACGGCGGGTGTAATTTGCGGCTGGAGTTTGGTTCTCGCCTATTTGTTTACTGGTATGTCAGTGTTGTGTGGCTTCGCCAACTTCAGCACTATGTTACTGGGGCATTTGGGCATCCATCCTTCTAGCCTGACTTTATTAGCGATCGGCGCTGGGGTGGCCTGGTATGCAGCTTACAAAGATATTAAGCTTTCAGCAATGGCAATGTTGTGGCTAGAAGGAGTTTCCATTGCTCTCATCCTCCTCTTAGGCATTCTAATTTGGGCTCATGCAGGGTTTGCGATCGACTTCTCGCAACTGACGCTGCAAGGAGCGAAGCCAGGTGGAATCGCGATGGGGCTGGTTCTGGTGGTCTTTGGATTTTCTGGCTTTGAAAGCGCGACATCTTTAGGAGACGAAGCCAAGCGCCCGCTAAAGACCATCCCTAAGTCTGTGATGGGCAGCGCCATCTTAGCTGGGTTATTCTTCACCCTCATGAGTTACATCGAGATACTAGGTTTTAGTGGTACTTCCGCTTCCCTAGCTACGACTGAAGAACCTTTGGGCTATTTATCTAGACAACTTGGCTTGGGATTTTTGGGAGAGCTGATTGCAATTAGCGCCTTGTTTAGTTTCTTTACTTGCGTGCTAGGTAGTATTAACCCAGCAGCGAGAGTGTTTTTGACCATGTCCCGTCATGGCTTGTTCCCTGCTTCCCTAGGTGAGACTCACTCCTCCAACCAGACGCCCCATATTGCCATTACGATGTCGGCGCTTGTCATGTTTCTGGTTCCTGCCTGCCTATCCCTCTTCCATGTCAAATTATTCGACAGCATGGGTTATCTGGGAGCCATTTGTACCTATGGGTTCTTGACGGTATACATTCTCATATCGATCGCTGCTCCCGTATATCTCTATAAAATTCAAAAGCTCCGACCACGGGATGTACTGTTCTCAGTTCTGGGCGTTGGCTTCATGATGATCCCGGTCCTGGGGAGCGTCGGTGTTCCGGGTAGCCAGATTTTCCCAGTTCCCGAAGCTCCTTACGATGCCTTTCCTTATCTGTTCCTGCTCTATCTAACTGTGACTTGCGGCTGGTTTGTCATGCAAAGCCTCCGCTCTCCTCAAATTGTGCGAACGATGAAATCAAGGATTGAAGAGACGCATGCCAGGTTTGCTGTCCCTAGCCCTGTAGTCATCCCCTCGCTGACAGATGAAACCTAATTCTTCTGGGCACAACCCTGATTCCACAAAATTTATCTCTGAACTGATCTCTGTAGTAAAGACAATTAAGCGCTAATCAAGATGAACGAATTACTGACTGCATTGCCGACTGGGTTCACTGCCTTCACTGCTACGAATCTTGATGATATTTTGATCTTGCTCCTGTTCTTCTCCCAAGTAGATAGTGTGTTGCGACGACGGCACATCGTAGCAGGGCAATACCTAGGATTTGGGGTTCTCGTTTTAGCTAGCTTACCGGGTTTCTTTGGTAGCTTCTTATTCCCCCGCGATTGGGTGGGCCTACTAGGTCTCGTTCCAATCGCGATCGGTCTTAGCCGCTGGTTCAGTCAAGATGAGGCAGATGAGGCGGATGAGGAAATTACCCAGCCCACCGAGAAGTCTTGGCTAACTAGTTTTCTCTCTCCCCAAACCTATAGTGTGGCAGCAGTCACCTTTGCGAATGGCGGCGACAATGTGGGCATCTATATGCCTCTGTTTGCTAGTAGTAGTTGGGAAAGTTTGTTGGCTATTTTAGGTGTGTTCTTTACGTTAGTGGGGGCATGGTGCTACCTGGCTTACCGTCTGACTCAGGTGCCTGCGATCGCAGATGCCCTGACTCGATATGGAAACCAATTAGTTCCTTTTGTTCTAGTTGGGTTGGGAGCATTGATTCTAGTAGACAGCCGCACCTTAGAAAACCGAGGCTTGGCGGTGCTGGCTTTAGTAATGGGTGTTCTCTTCGTCACAACGCTGAGTCGGAATTCCATGCAATACTCGTCTGGTATTGCTGAATGCACAGCTCAGGCTGTCCCGATGCCGCAGGCGCACTCCCCAATTGAGCACAAGTAGTAGCCTTGCCGCAGGAGCATCATGAACTGGTTTGGACGAGCCGTGATTACCGGGGTTACTGCCTTTGCCGCCACCAATATTGATGACATTGTAATCCTGATGCTTTTTTTCTCTCAGGTAAATGCTAATTTTCGTCCCAAACATATCATCTGGGGTCAATATTTAGGATTCACGACGTTGATGATTGCCTGTCTTCCCGGTTTTCTAGGCGGTCTCGTCATTCCTAAAGCTTGGATTGGTTGCTTGGGTTTCGTACCCATTGTGATTGGCATCAGTCATTGGCTGAACCGAAAACAAAATGGAACTCAAGTCCAGACGGTCACAGATGAGTTGAGTTTAGAGAAAGCAGTTGCCTCAGGAGTGCCTAGCTACTTAGGTTTGCTTGTGCCTCAGGTCTACCATGTCGCTGCTGTGACATTGGCAAATGGGGGAGACAATATCGGGATTTATGTACCGTTGTTGGCGAGTAGCGATCCAGCCAGTTTAGCGGTTATCCTGAGCGTCTTTTTTGTCTTGGTTGGTGTTTGGTGCTACATCGCTGAGCGCTTAACTCGACAGCCAGCCGTAGCCCGCCTGCTCACGGCTTATGGTCAGGCGATCGTGCCTTTCGTGTTGATTGGACTGGGGCTTTACATCTTGGTTGAGAGCGGGACTTACCGTCTATTGCCAGCGTTTTCCTCCCCGTAGCTATCATCTGTTCCAACCCATCTAATCTCATAGATTTTCCATCTAAAGCAGCATGTAGCTGCTGGAAAACAGTTTAATTTCAAACTAAGGAGATCATCATGAAATTTTTCAGACTTGCGCTTTTAGCTTTGGCTTTGTTAGTGAGCTTAGCGATCGCTCCTCCGGCTTGGGCAGACCCTAACTTCACCAAGGGATCTGACTATGCTGAGGTGACTCAAGCCTTAGATGAACTTTTGCAAGCAAAGAACTCCCCCAATCAAGCAGGTTACAGGGGTGAGGAAGTTCAGCAGAAACTGGCTGATTTGCAATTTCAAAAGTATGTTTTAGAGACAGCAAAGGAACAGGCTCAGTGCCGGAATGAAACGGGAAGAACGATCGCCGTTTATGCCAGCAAACCCAAGAAATCTCCCACACCGCAACTTTACTTTTTAGGTAATGGTCAGGTCACAGATGATGATTGGAAATGCAGTGGCGTTTATCTTCCTAGCGGGGCTCAAGTCGCTTTAACTCCTAACGCTCAAGCGGAAGAGTTAGCAGAGCCGATCGCCTTTAAAATTGTAGATGGCACTCAGTTGATCGCTAAGAGCAATCCAAACAGTGGTGTACTTGAGTTTAATGTTTCTCCGGCCAAAGTGTTTACAGCTAGCGAACCTGGTTGGTCCATTCCAAATCTGTCTCTAGCAGATATTGGAGCCACCGCTCCTAATGCTCCAATTGAAGACTAAACCTTGATGGCATACTAGCTAAACTAAGCTGCTGACCTGAACGCCCAGTACAAGAATGGTGTCTTAAACCAACACATTAACTTGCTGGGCGTTCAGTCAAATGTTCTATAGTAAGGGACGCCGATCTATTACTGCGAATTGAGTTCAGGGAGACGCTATCGATGCAACTATTTAAATCCACTAAAACAGAAGGAGATGCCGAACCACCAAGACGGCTTAATCCTAATCGAGTCCGGGATCACCTAGCTAACGAGCGCACTTACCTAGCTTGGATGCGAAGTGCGATCGCCTTGATGGGTTTTGGTGTGCTGATTGTCCGTTTGCGAATTCTGCGTCCACCGCTCGCCCCCCAACCGCCTGGTAACGGCTGGAAGCTAGGTTTAGCCTTCTCTGCGGCAGGGCTGTTGATGGTGTTGCTTTCAGCTCAACATTATTTTACTGTGCGCCGAGATATTGAAGAAGATACTTATGCGCCCCCAGACCGCTGGGTGATTTTGTCCACCCTGGTGATCGTCATCTTGGGGGCTGGAGTCATCTATTATGTGTTTACAATTCCGCTAGAATCATTGGGTAGTGTGATCGTCGAATAACGAGTGGCAACTTACTCCTGTGTCGCTGACACTTCGTTGTTTTCAGGACTTAAAGTTTCTGGGTTCAACTTGGCTAAGTGAGGCTTGACGACTAAACTGACGGCGATCGCCCAAGCAATGGAAACCATCCACCCCGCTACAATATCGCTCGGATAGTGAACCCCTAAGTACAACCGTGTCCAAGCGATCGCCACGACAAATAAACTGCCCAAGGTAGTCACCCAACCACACCAACGACTGCCCCAAGTTAAAACAACTAAGGATGCTACAAAAGCCATACTAGCCATCGCATGACCGCTGGGGAAAGCGAATTCTGGTTCTGGGGGAAAAGTAGAGTCCCATAGGTGGGGGCGTACTCGATGCAGTAGCTCCTTGGCAGTACGGTTAATCAGCATGGCTCCTGGTAACGTGATCAGGAGATAAATCAGCGATCGCCAGCGCTTCAAGAAAAACATTGCCATCACCAGAGCTGTAGAGACGGGAAACACTCCCCAGCGCGTGCCAAACTGAGTTAAGGTCAGGGCCAGCGAGTCCAAGTTGGCTTGTGCTGTAGAATGAATCGCCAGCAAAATAGAGACATCCCAAGGTAGGCCACCTTCTTGCAGTTGAATCTGGCCCGCCAAAAGGATAGCAAGCTGTAATGGCAAAAAGACTCCTAGAAAAAGTAATAGGAGCGATCGCCAATGGGTGCTCAACCATAGTTGAACAAAACGACCAAAAGTTTGCAGAAGTTTGCCAAAGTTAGATGATAAAGCTCTTTGAGAAGACATGGAAGGATAAAAAGATGGATTCTAAGATGAACAACTAAACCTAAGGATACTTTAGACCTGATGGGCTAGCTTCCAACTCACCATGACTAAAACCATGTACACAACAAACCGCAGGGCGCGTTGTGGTGCGAGTTGGCAAAGTTTAGTCCCTACTAAAACGCCCGGTAATGATCCTATCCATATCGGGATTACCAAGCTCCAGTCAACTGTCCCTAGGGTGAGGTGTCCTAAAGCAGTAAAGCTTAAGAGAATGGCTGCTTGAGCTAAATCAGTGCCAACTAGCTTGCGAGCATCTAAGCGGAAGAAGGCAATCAGTGCTAGGGCAAACATGGAGCCGGAGGAGACACTGGTTAAACCCACCACACAACCCAAGATGGCTCCGATCGCGATCGCCGCCGCTCGTCCTAAGGTCGTTTCTAAATCGATCTTAGGTAAAGAAGGGTATTTTAAGCCGGGTACAAAGGACAGCAATAACAGTTGTACGAGCGCTGCTACAGTAACCATTAAGATGGCCACTCCGATCAACCGCAGCAAAATAGCGTCTAAATTGAATTCCCCGATATGCCTCAGCCAGTGCAGGATACCAACCCCTGTTAAGGCACCAGGCACACTTCCGATCGCCAACCATTTTACGACTGTTGCATCCAGGGTTTGTTGCTGCCAGTGCCGAACGCCTCCGGTGACTTTCATTAACGTTGCAGCAACCACATCAGAACTGACTGCAATGGAAGCTGGAACCTGAAAGACAAAGATCAGCATGGGGGTAATCAGAGAAGCTCCTCCAATTCCAGTTAAACCCACTACAATTCCCACAAAAAAACTCAGGCATGATAGTAGAGGGTAATTCATACTGTGGCCTTAGGATACATAGTTAAAAACAAAAGCTTTTCAAAAGCTACGTCTTCTGTGTCAGGCCTACTTGTTAGCCTTCATCACGCCTACCTGTTAGACATAGCCATTTTGCATAGATAGCTGAGGTGATGAACATAGCGCTCAGCAACAGTTTTCTAGCTTGGTCAGCGAACGAGAAGAAGATGCTTTCGGTGTCAAAAATCCTGGTAGATGCTAGGTAGATGCTGTGCTTGACCTTGAATCAGCTGCAATTTCTCAAGGCAATACAGACAAGTCGATACGAAGCGGTATCAAAGTTATCAGTTAACTTTTTAATGTCACTAGTTGTAAAAGTGAACTGAGGTCAATCGACTTTAGATCAGAAAAAATGGCTGGAACATCTAAAATTTTCAGTTGCACCAGGGCCAAAATGACTAGAGTGTAAACTGTTGAAGAACCGATACCCATCAACAATTCTTTTTTTAAGTTCTGCTCTTTTGGCTGCTCTTGGAGCATATCGGCTGTGCCTAGTTGCATCAATAAAATACCAATAATATTGGAGAGCCAATATCCGGCGATCAAGCCAGGAGTAAATAATTTTTCAGCGAACAGACTGCAAACATAACCAAAGAAGTAGGCAACTGGTAGGTTAAACACCAAGTCATTCCACCAACAGAGGGGAGACAATAGGTATCCGATCAAAATTAGAAAGCCGCCTCGTAACTTTTTGGGCGTAATTCCTTTGAGTTTTTCCTGAACAGTTTGCCAAAACACCTCTGGAGTGGCGTCTTGTTGCTGATCAGGCTGCTCGCTGGCCTCGTTGAGATTATGCATACAAACTACGGCATCTTGATAAACTTACAGTATTTTACATGCTGATGGCTTAATCACGCAAACTCGATAGGATTACCGTGTTTTTAAGGGCTCAGTAAAGCTTTAGTTGTTATACTACTTTTACCTGCCTAAAGTACGGTAAGCCGATAGGTTTACGGTTACTTCTGTTCAAGGTGCATTTGCTCGTCTAGCCCTAGGTCTATCAGAATCCATGCAAATTGCTCGTGATATTACCTGCCTGATCGGTCAGACTCCTTTAGTGCAGCTCAATCATATTCCTCAAGCCGAAGGTTGTGTGGCTCGAATTGCTGTGAAACTAGAAGGTCTGAATCCCTCGTCTTCTGTCAAAGACCGCATTGGTATTGGCATGATTCAAGCGGCGGAAGCAGAAGGGCTGATTCATCCGGGCAAGTCAGTTTTAGTAGAGCCTACATCGGGCAATACAGGCATTGCCTTGGCTATGGTAGCTGCGGCTAAAGGCTATCGCTTGATCTTGACCATGCCAGAAATGATGAGTCTGGAGCGGCAACTAATGCTGAAAGGCTATGGAGCCGAACTGGTACTCACCCCAGCCACCGAGGGGATGCAAGGGGCGATCGCGAAAGCAGAAGCCATTGTTGCTAGCCTTCCCGACGCTTTTATGCCACAGCAATTTCGCAATTCTGCTAATCCTCAGGTTCATCGAGAAACCACGGCTGAAGAAATTTGGGCAGATACAGAAGGGGAAGTCGATATTTTTATGGCGGGGGTCGGAACGGGTGGCACCATTACAGGCGTTGCGGAAGTGCTGAAGCCTCGCAAATCAGGGCTACAGGTGATCGCCGTCGAACCTGTCAATAGTGCGGTTCTCACAGGTGGTGCTCCCGGAGAGCACAAGATTCAAGGAATCGGGGCAGGGTTTATTCCCCCAGTCTTGCGCCTAGAACTGATTGATGAAGTCCTGCAAGTTTCTGATGAAGCTGCGATCGCTTACAGTCGGAGATTAGCCCGCGAGGAAGGCATTTTGTCTGGCATTTCTACCGGAGCAATTTTGGCAGCAGCGATTCAAGTGGCTCAGCGCCCAGAAAATGCTGGACGGTTGATTGTGATGGTGCAGCCGAGCTTTGGGGAGCGCTATTTGAGTACTGCTTTATTTAAGGACTTGGAAGCAGAGACTTCGGAATACAGCTAAATGCTACCAAAGCTTGACAATCCCCGGTTTGCCTACAGGGAAATGATTGTATCCCAATCTGAAGTCGCCTATACTTTTTGAAAGTAAATTAATTCCTCTGTAATGGCGATCCTACAGCTAAGCAACGGCAAAGTTTGCGGTAATTCTAGTGAGATTGTTCGTGAACTTGCTCTTTTTAACGTTCAGCTCCAGCACTACAGCTTAGAAGCTCCGCAACACTGGGCCGATTTACTAGCTGAGGATGTTCTACCAGACCTGGAAAAGCGTCAAATCTTGGAGCTCTGCGATCGCCAACTTGGATCGCTGAAGCAAGAAACTAGCTATCTCTGGTCTGACCTACTGGTGTTTCACCCTGGCTCCTCTCAGCTCCACAGCATCAGCACCTACAACCGATACCACACACACAAGGCTCCAGAAGCGCTTTACATATTGTCAGGAGAGGCAATTTTTAGCTTTATAGAGCTTGATGGTCAACAGGTACAGCTCCTAGTGCAGCCAGGAGACTACGTCCAAATTGCGGCTGGCGTAGAGCACTGGTTTAGTCCTACCGCTTCACTTGAGTTTAAGGCTGTCCGCTACTTTACCACTGTGGATGGTTGGGTGCCCCAGTACACCGAGTTGGGCGAGCTGAAGAAGCTACGCTAGTCAGCCTTCTTGTTTCTAACCTTGCTGAACGAGCCAAGGGAGGCGGTAGCCAGAAAGCAGTCTGGATTGCCCGCCAGAATTAAAGATTAAAGTTAGATATAGTACATCGGGTTTTTCTGTTTACGTGCATCTCGCTTCTGGACTAGATTTTGCAGCGTATAACGGCCTAAAACGGCTTGGGCTTGACCGCTCGCCTGCTCCCAGATTTCGCGCACGATGTCTCGCTCTATGGTTGGAGTCTCATTAGATTCTGTTTCTTTGCGATCGCCATCCACTAAAACGACGATCTCTAGCAATGTAACTTGCCAAGCTTCACGAGCGAGGGTGTACCCACCTCTAGAACCTCGCTGGCTCTGAACGATGCCCCCCCGGCGCAGACTAGTCAGAATTTGCTCGAGGTAACGATCGGGAATGGCTTGTCTGCCCGTAATTTCTCCGATTGTGAGAGGAGGAGCGCTAGCTGGATGACTGGCTAATTCCAATAGAGCTAGCAGCGCGTACTTGACTCTAGAAGACAGCCCCATTAGGGCGTAATTTTGACTATTCAAGTTCCTACTCGATTACTACGGTTTTCCGATAGGGTATTGCGACTTTATCGAAAATATCATAGAAACTACGACAAATCCATCGACTTACTGTATTTACTTCTCGGAAGGTTAAGCTAGATATGAATATCAAGATGCCAAAAGGCGTTTCAGCCTTATTTTGTATGACTCAGCGCTGACAGTTTCGCCTCGCTTAAATCACTGGCTTAAGGGTGAGCAGTGCCAAGCATGTCTAGTCAGGCAGTTTTGATCCTTAATGAGGGTGACCAAGATAAAGCAGCCATTTTAGACTCTGCCTCACTCCGCAATACTGCATCTTTATAAAGCTGATGGAATAGTTGCTGCTGAGCATGACTGCCACCAACAACCCACAATTTTGACAACACAGGTTTAAGATAGGCGATCGCCCCTTCCCAATCATTTCTAGCATGGGCAATCATTCCCTGCGCTGCCGGAAGAGTGATTACAGTCCAAATCCTGCGGGCTGTAGAGTCTAGCGTTTGAGCATAAGCAGTCATACTAGTGAACATTTCATGAACCAAGTCTGCTTGATTGGCTTTGGCTAAGGCATAAATATAGTGGAGGTCCTGGAAGGGCAGCGAGTGCTCATGTAGACGCGTCAATAGATGGGGGACTAAATTATCCCATCGTTCTTCAACAGGAACTGACTGGAACTCTAGACGCAGCAGTAAGGAGATCGCTCCAACCTGGTCTTTAGGAGAATCTCGGCGAGCTTTGCCCCAAATATGCTGATCGTAGAGGGACAAAACTTTAGTAGTCTCGCTCAATTGCCCATAGAAGAGCGCAACATGCCACCAGTTATGGGTGTAGAGCATAGAATTGCAATGCTCCCAGGTATCCGAAAGCTTCTCCATCCACTCAATTCCATCTACCACCCGCCCTTGTGTTTCCATCACGTGAGCAACGGCATGATGCGCCCAAGGATTGTTCCGCTTCAGGCGAGTGGCTTCGCGGGCGATCGCTTCTGCTTCCGGCAACTGATGGCATTGCTCCAACCCAAACGCGAGCATTGAAAGCAAATCTGGCTGGTTCGAATGAACTGGCAAAACTTTCTCGGCAATTTTCAGCAACCCAACTTTGTTGCCTCGATAAAAGTAGTGATATTGCCCCTGTTGTACAGAGATTAAATCTTGGGGATAGTCCTCAGCGATCGCTTCATGAACCGCGATCGCTGTATCAATAGCCCCTTTGGCCCAAGCTGCGATCGCCTGAATATAAAGCTGCTCCCGCTCGGTAGCTGACTGACTGTAAGTTTGGGCTGCTTGGAGATAAGGAATGGCTTGTTGCCGTGCGATCGCGCTTTCTTGAGACAAGTAGTGAGCTGCAGCGTACGCATTGGCAATTGCGCAGGTTGGATCGGCACTTAAGGCTTCGAAAATGGCGAGTTTTGCCTCTCGGCCATACTGTAGAGCTTGGTTAATAAAGGCATTAATAGCTGCGATCGCCACGAGCGAATGAGTCGTGACTTCTAATCCTTGAATATCTCGAAGCATTGTTACTCTCTCACACTACAAATCACCACACTGAAGCAGAGTTAGTAGCAAACACTAACTCTGGAAACAAAATCTACGGTAAGTCAGTCGGAATATAGTACTTTCTAGATTCAGTATTCCACAACTCTTCAACAAATGGCAAGATCAAACACCGATAAGTTGATAGGGTTATCGGTGTTTAATGATAGACTGCCCTCAAAGCTCGCCTGTCGCAGGGATGATGCAAAACGTCTATAGCAATCCCAAATGGGTTGTGAGAGGCAGCCCCTAGGAGCGTGCCTCTCACAACCCGCTAATCTCACACATAATTTAGGACAGCTATAGCGATTAGAGAAATATTTAAGGAATCAGTATGTTGCCTAGTCCCCTGAGAGCGGTTTCTTATTTGGCTCCAAATTTATTTTGGTTTTACCAGGCAGTGATTGCTTATTTAGAGCGAAGTTTAGATATCGAGATCTGCCTAGTGCAAGCTGAGTATGACCCACTCGCTGATCCAGCTTTGCTCCAGGATCAACTCGATATTGCTTTTATCTGTGGTCTCCCCTTTATTCGACATTATCAAGTTGCTCCTGCTCAGTTACAAGCAGTAGTCGCTCCGGTGATGCAAGCTGAACGCTATCAAAACCAGTCTGTCTATTTTGCAGATGTGATTGTAAATGCGGCTAGCGAAGTGAGGGCATTGGAGCAGTTGGCAGGCAAAACCTTTTGTTACAACGATCTTGGTTCTAACAGTGGTTACCATCTACTCTGGCATCGATTATTTCAAAAGCAATATTCACGAGCTTTTTTTAGCCAGACGGTGGCATCTGGTTCTCATGAGTATTCAATTCAATGGGTCGCCAAGAATAAGGTAGATTGTGCAGCGATCGATAGTACCGTTTTAGAGCAAGCAATACGAGATATCCCCGATTTATCTAATCAATTGCGAATTATTGAATCCATCGGCCCATGCCCCATGCCCCCCATGGTTGCAGCTCAGAGGCTGGGAAAGCCATTTCTTCAACAACTACAGGCACGTCTTCTCGATCCTGATTTAGACCTGCAATTACACATGCATCAGGCAGGCATTCACCGATTTGCAGTCATGGATTCACAGGCCTATCAACCAATCGCTCCCTCCATTTGCAGCTTCGGCACCTCAAGATACCATTGAAGTGCTTGCCTGCTGCTGCTTGGTAGCGCAAAAGGATGCAGTTGCAAGCTCGCTCGGAAAAAACAGAAAGGGGTTGATTGGCTCAGCTATCTATGCGATACTCCTGACCTATACGCTTAAACTACGGTTAATCGGTAGAGTAACTGTAGTTTATTGACTAGACAATTCAAAAGCTTCTAGCTCAGGCGGATTGTTTCACTTTCGTCAACGACTGCAATGCAAGTTCTTTGGTTTATTCCAACGCATGGAGACGGTCGCTACCTGGCAACAGCTGAAGGGGGGCGAACCACAGATTACCCCTATCTCAGGCAGATTGCTCAAGCAGTCGATCATCTAGGTTACACAGGGGCACTGCTGCCAACGGGACGATCTTGTGAAGATGCTTGGGTTGTGGCATCGACACTGGTTTCTCATACCCAGCGAATGCGCTTTCTAGTGGCAATTCGTCCAGGTCTGATGTCTCCGGGAGTTGCGGCTCGGATGGCAGCCACCTTCGATCGCCTATCGGGAGGGCGATTGTTGATTAATGTGGTGACAGGCGGTGACCCGGTCGAGTTGGCAGGCGATGGCGTACATCTCAGCCATGACGATCGCTACCGTTTGACTGATGAGTTTCTAACCGTGTGGCGGGCGACTTTAAAGGGAGAGGAATCTCATTTCAAAGGAGATTATCTGGATGTTCAGGGCAGCAAACTGCTGTTTCCGGCTATCCAGAAACCTTATCCGCCACTGTGGTTCGGCGGCTCATCTCCCATTGCTCAACAAATTGCTGCAAAGCATGTCGATGTCTACCTCACTTGGGGAGAACCGCCTGCTCAGGTGGCTGAGAAGATTGCGGCGGTGCGCCGACTGGCAGAAGTAGAGGGACGGACGCTGAAATTTGGCATTCGCTTGCATGTAATTGTGCGAGAAACCGAAAGTGCGGCCTGGGAGGCGGCTGAGCAGTTGATTCGGTATGTGGATGAATCTGCAATCGCCGCAGCTCAAAAAGCCTATGCTCGAATGGACTCGGAAGGCCAGCGCCGCATGACCCATCTGCATCATGGTAGTCGTGAAGCGCTGGAAATTAGCCCGAATTTATGGGCTGGAATTGGCCTGGTCAGAGGTGGGGCAGGGACAGCGTTGGTGGGCGACCCGGATACGGTGGCTGCTCGCATGCTGGAGTATGCCGAGTTGGGTATCGATACCTTTATCCTATCGGGCTATCCCCATCTGGAAGAGGCATACAGAACCGCAGAGTTGTTGTTTCCTTGGCTGCCCTTAGAAAATCAGCCTGCCACCCAACAGCATGTCATGTTTAGCCCCTTTGGTGAAATTGTGGCTAACGAAGTTGACCCCAAACAGTTAGATACTCAAACCACACTCGCAACTGTAGATTAATTAACGAGGTTTTGTCACTATGGCTTATGTTTTAGCGATCGCAGGTAGCCCTTCTCATCCTTCCCGCACTTACAGCTTGTTGGAGGATGCCACTCAGCGCCTACAACAGCAGGGTATTGAAACTGGGATTCTCTCGGTGCGCGACATTGCCGCTGAAGATTTAGCTTATGGTCGCTATGATAGTCCTGCTTTGGAACAACCCAAAGCCCTGATTGAGAAAGCGGATGGTTTAATCATCGCGACTCCCATCTACAAAGCTTCTTATACGGGAGTGTTGAAGGCATTTCTAGACCTGTTACCGCAGAAGGCACTAGTCGGAAAAGTAGTGCTGCCTTTAGCCACAGGAGGCACGCTCGCTCACTATCTCTCGATTGACTATTCCCTCAAACCTGTGCTGTCAGAGTTGGGTGCCCGGCGGTATATCAGCACAGTCTACGCAGTCGACAAGCAGATTCAGCGTTTGGAAGAGGGGGGTATTCAACTGGATGATGAAGTTGAGCAACGGCTGAATCTCTCCATCCAAGAGTTAGCGATCGCCGTAACTCAAGCTCAGGCAGCATCCAAAGAACTGGCTCCTGCATAGGATTGGATGAAAGATAATGATTCGTCGCAATGATTCATTTTTCAGGCGCTTTCCCATTTGGTTAATGGGTATTGCCTGTGTCTTCTGTTTTTCGATCTTGAGCAGTTGTAGTAGCAACCAAGCTGCCGCTGACCGCCCCAATACCATTCGTCTAGACTACGCATATTACAATCCAGTGAGTCTGGTTCTGAAGCAGAAAGGTTGGCTAGAGACAGACCTGAAGCCAGAGAATGTGCAGGTGGAATGGGTGTTGAGCCAGGGCAGCAACAAGGCATTGGAATTTCTCAACGCCCGCAGTATTGACTTTGGTTCTACCGCAGGTGCCGCTGCCCTGATTGGCAAAGCGAATGGGAACCCGATCAAGTCCATTTATGTGTATTCCAAACCAGAATGGACAGCCTTGGTCACCCGTGCCGATTCACCGATTAAAACCGTGGCTGACCTGAAAGGTAAGAAAGTTGCTGCCACAAGAGGGACTGACCCCTATATCTTTCTGTTGCGATCGCTGGATCAAGTGGGTTTGAGCGAGAAGGATATTGAGTTAGTCCAGTTGCAACATGCTGATGGTCGGGCGGCGTTGGAAAAAGGAGACGTGGATGCCTGGGCAGGACTTGATCCTCACATGGCAAAAACAGAGCTAGAAAAAGGCTCAAAACTGTTCTTTCGCAATCCTGATTTCAACAGCTACGGCGTCCTGAATGTGCGCGAGGAGTTTGCTCAGAAATATCCCAAGTATGTAGAGCAGGTCTTAGCCAACTATGAAAAAGCACGTCAATGGGCGCAGCAAAATCCCGCAGAACTAAAGCAGGTTTTGGTGCGGGAAGCGAAACTGACAGATACTGTGGCAGCTAAACAGCTAGAACGCACTGATCTATCGAACTCGCGGATTGGCGAGGAGCAGAAACAGGTGATTTTGGCGGCAGGGAACGTGCTGAAAAAGAGTGGGGTGATTCAGGATGCCGTGAATGTGGAGCAAACCGTTACTACATTAATCGATCCCCAATTCATCGCCAAGGTTGCCAGTCGCTAGATTCATGAGCATCCAGACATCTCGGCGATCGCGATCGGTTACTGTCCATAAAAAACTCCAGCTAGGGAAGCTTGCTGTATCTCGCAAGCGGCGCTTCCGCTCGGCTGGAGTAAGAGGATTCGTTTTGCCTGTGCTCCTCCTAATTGGGTGGGAAGCCTTATCTCGCATGGGAGTCTTTCCTCCCAATCTTCTTCCTGCTCCTTCTACGGTAATTGCTGCCATTTGGCAGTTAGCTCTCAAGGGAGATTTATGGAAGCACATTGGCATCACGCTATACCGCGTTGCCTTTGGCTTTGTCATCGGCAGTGGCATGGCGACGATCTTCGGTGCCTTGACGGGCTACTCTCGGGCTGCTCGCCAGTTCCTTGATCCCCTATTGCAATCCCTCCGCAGCATTCCCTCTCTAGCTTGGGTGCCGCTGTTTATTCTCTGGATGGGAATTCAGGAACCCTCGAAAATTGCCCTAATTGCAGTCGGAGTGTTTTTTCCGGTGTATTTGAATCTCATGAGTGGTGTGCAGGGGGTCGATCGCAAATTGGTGGAAGTGGGTCAGGTGTATCGGCTAAACAGTCTGCAACTGATTTGGCGCATCTTTCTCCCTGCAACGCTGCCTGCCTATACGGTGGGACTACGCAGCGGCTTGGGGCTGGGCTGGATGTTTGTCGTGGCGGCGGAAATGATGGGAGCTAGCCAGGGATTAGGCTATTTGTTGGTGGATGGTCAAACTACAGGTCGCCCGGAGATCATTCTAGCTAGCATCCTGTTATTTGCCCTGTTTGGGAAACTGACAGATACGGCTCTGGCAACCATGGAAAAACGCCTGCTCTACTGGCAAGACGCTTACAGCTCACAGAGGTAACGGAAATGCTCCAACTAGAAGGCGTTGCTAAACAGTTCTCAAACCAATTTATTGCCTTAGAAGAGATCAATCTGACCGTTGCTGCAGGTGAGATTGTGAGTTTAGTGGGAACCAGCGGTTGCGGCAAAAGCACATTGCTACGACTGATCGCTGGCCTCGACTCTCCCACACTAGGCCAGGTTTTGATTGATCAACAAGCGATCGCATTCCCACATCCCAAAATTGGCATTATCTTTCAGGAGCCACGCCTAATGCCCTGGCTCTCTGTGCGAGAGAATGTGCAATTTGGCTTGGAAGGTGTTGCTCAGAAAGAAAAAGAACGGCTAACCGATGTCATTCTAGAGCGTGTCGGCTTGATGGCGTTTTCCCAAGCGCTACCCCGTCAACTTTCGGGTGGGATGGCTCAGCGAGTGGCAATCGCTCGCGCTTTGGTCACAAAACCCTCAATTCTGCTGCTAGACGAACCCTTCAGCGCCTTAGATGCCTTCATCCGTATGAAGCTTCAAGATCATCTACTCAAAATTTGGGAATACGACCGCCCAACGCTGATTCTGGTCACCCATGATATTGAGGAAGCTTTGGTGTTGAGCGATCGCGTCATTGTATTGCGAAGTAATCCTGGTCATATCCATCAGGAATTAGTGCTAGATTCACCTCGGCCTCGCAGACGCACTGACTCCCAATTTCAGCAGTGGAAGGAGCAGCTCCTGCAAGCTCTGGATCTCACGGTTGAGGAGCGATCGTTGGAACCTGACAGCCACTTATTAACGGTTGAGGTTTGATGGAGATGCAGAGTATACAGTTCATGATTGATGATTGATTGCATTATGCAACTATTGAATTCAACCACCTCACAGGATTATCTGGCGATCGCCCAGACTTTAGCCGCAGAGTTTGCCAAGACAGCCGTGGAGCGAGACAAAGCAGGCGGCACACCCAAACAAGAGCGCGATCGAATTCGGGAAAGTGGTCTGCTGCATCTCATGATCCCAACCGAGTATGGTGGTGGGGGAGGAGATTGGATTACCGCATTCAAGATTAGCCGAGAATTTGCCAAAGTTGATGCCGCGATCGCCCATGTTTATTCTTACCACCATTTAGGGGTGGTGATTCCTCATATCTTTGGTACCGCAGAACAGCGAGACTATTACTACACTCATACGCTGCAGCACAACTGGTTTTGGTGCAATGCGCTCAATCCCCTCGATCGCCGAACAATTTTGACGCCTGACGGTGATCAGTTTCGGCTCAACGGAATGAAAGGCTTCTGTTCTGGCTCGAAAGATTCTGATATCTTGCCCATTACTGCCACTCATCAGGAAACAGGCGAGCTGCTGGTTCTAGCCATTCCCACTCAGCGTAACGGCGTTAGCATTCAAGATGATTGGGATAACATGGGCCAGCGTCAAACCGATAGTGGCAGCATTACATTTGAGAACGTGGTGGTGCAGGCCAATGAGATTTTTGGCAAGCGGACAGGTCACAATCAACCCTTTAGCACCTTCCGGGCTTTGTTGACTCAGATCAATCTGGCTAACATCTACCTCGGAATTGCCCAGGGTGCCTTTGCCGCCGCCAAAGACTACACTCGCACCGCCACTCATCCTTGGTTAACCTCAGGGGTCGAGAGCGCCACGCAAGATCCCTACATTTTGCAACAGTACGGTGATCTGTATGTGAACTTGCAAGCCGCCGTATTGCTGGCTGACAAAGCGGGAGACTTAATCCAAGCCGCGTGGCCTCAACAGTGGAGCTTGAGTGCCGAACAACGGGGAGAATGCGCGATCGCGATCGCCATTGCCAAAGTTGCTGCGACTCGGATTGGGTTAGACGTGACTAACCGTATGTTTGAAGTTATGGGTGCCCGCTCTACCAGTAGTAAATATGGATTCGATCGCTACTGGCGGAATCTCCGCACCTTTACCTTGCACGATCCAGTCGATTACAAAGTGCAAGACATTGGGAATTGGGCTTTGAATGATGAATTCCCCAAGCCTAATTTCTATTCGTAAGCTTAAGCGGCTTCGGCAGTAGCTAACGTTATCCTTTCCTAGGAGCCCCAGGCAATCAGCAGGGCGGCTCAAAATGCTTGCTGACGTAGCTCAGGAAAAACCTTGGCAACTTTGTTCAACACATAGTCACCGTAAGTGCCACGGAACTCATGAACATTGGCTTTGTCCCATCGATCGCTCTGGTTATCATCCATGATTGCTCCTGCGAGTTCAATGGGATGTATTTCAGCAGCGAAATTGGGATCGAAGAAAAACGGAAAAGATAAGCGATCGCGACCAGATAAATTTTTAACTCGATGAGGAGTAGAACGATATAGCCCACCTGTCAGGAGATCAAGCATATCACCAATATTACAAATGAATGAATTGGGTATGGGTAGTGCATCAATCCAGCCTGATTTTGACTTCACCTGCAAACCGCCAGCGTCATCTTGTTTAAGGATCGTTAACAGACCATAATCGGTATGTTCACCCACCCCCCAGGAAGATTCCTGCGGATTATTTGTAGCTGGGTAGTTGAAGATACGAAATAGAATCAGGGGATCAGCGGTGTAGCGATCGCGGAAGTAAGATGCCTCCAGCCCGAGGCTAAGCGCAATTCCAGCCATCAATGTTTGCCCTAGCTGGGTCATTGCTGCCAAATATTCCAATACTGTTTCACGAAATTGGGGAATATCTGGAAACAGGTTTGCCCCATGCATCGGTATCTCGTTTTGAACTGCTGGATGGGTTGCGTCTAACTCTGCCCCGAAATAGATTCCCTCTTTGAGATCGGGTTGCCCCGAAGTTAACTCACCTCCTATCGGGAAATAGCCCCGCCAGGCTCGTCCGCCTTTCGCCATTTGGATCTGCATTTTAGTCGCTAAATCTTGAGCAAAAAATTGACGGCTCTGGCGTTCTAAGCGTTGTTGTAATGCTTCATCAATGCCATGTCCCACGACATAGAAAAAGCCTGTGTTGCAGCAAGCCTGACGAATTTGAGTCGCTACAGTATCTGGCTTGCGACTAGACACTAAAAGACTGACATCAATGATGGGAATTTGAGAGGATGGAGTTGCCATAATTACTGCTTCAAACCACCTGGCTGAACTGAGTATTTACTGAATAACCCAAGAAGATTAAAAAATATGGTAAATCGATCAGCTTACTGTTTATAGATATTAAATCTAGACCTAGAATGAAATCAGTCTCCCAAGTTTACGCATCAGTAGAGGTCACTCTATGTCTCACGCTTGCTGTGGTCCCGGTTATGCTTCGCCTGAAGCCGCTATGCAGGGAGAGAGGGAGAAACTACTGTATACAATCGCCCTTTATACTGGCTCCACGATTGTAGAACCCGACTACTTAGCTACCGTTGATGTTGATCCAGAATCGCCCACCTACTCTCAAGTGATTCATCGTCTTGCCATGCCCTATGTTGGCGATGAGCTGCATCATTTTGGGTGGAATGCTTGTAGCTCCTGTCATGGAGATGTAAATAAATCTCGGCGCTATTTAGTGATCCCAGGGATACGCTCCAGCCGAATCTACATTATAGATACGATTGAGGCCAAAGCTCCTAAGATTCACAAAGTGATTGAACCGGAAGAAATCAAAGCAAAAGCTAACTTGACTGCGCCTCACACCGTTCATTGCTTAGCAAACGGACAGGTAATGATCTCTATGCTGGGCGATCGCGAAGGCAATGGCCCTGGTGGGTTTTTGCTCCTCGATGATAACTTCGATATTCTCGGTCGCTGGGAGCAAAACGCCAGTGGCATGAAATTCAACTATGACTTTTGGTACCAACCTCGCCACAATATTATGGTGAGCAGTGAGTGGGGCGCACCCAAGACCTTCTATCCTGGTTTTGACCTTAATGATGTGGCTGATGGAAACTATGGGCAACATCTCCACTTTTGGGACTGGGAGAAGCACGAAATCATTCAGAGCTTAGATTTAGGCGAGGAGGGGTTGGTTCCTTTAGAAGTGCGGTTCCACCACAATCCAGATAGCACTCACGGGTTTGTTGGTGCTGCGTTAAGTAGTAATATTTGGCACTGGTACAAAAATGGTACCTGGCAGGTCAATAAAGTCATTGATGTGCCCAGCGTAGATTTAGAAGGATTTCCGATCCCCTTGCCCTCTCTGATTACCGATTTGATTATGTCCTTGGACGATCGCTTCCTCTACTTCTCGAATTGGTTACATGGGGATATTCGCCAGTACGACATTAGTGATCCGCAAAATCCGAAGCAGGCAGGTCAAGTGTGGGTCGGTGGCCTGCTAGGTAAAAGCGGTGAAATAAATGGTCACAAGCCCGTGGGTGGTCCCCAAATGTTGCAACTGAGCCTCGATGGCAAACGTCTGTATGTGACTAATTCCTTATTCAGCACTTGGGATGACCAATTCTATCCCGATCTAGCGAAAGCAGGCTCTTACATGCTGCAAATTGACTGTGATATCGAGTCCGGCGGATTGGCAGTTAATCCCGATTTCTATATTGATTTTGGGGCAGAACCGCAAGGTCCCTCGCGAGCCCATGAAATGCGCTATCCCGGTGGCGATTGCACCTCGGATATTTGGGTATAAAAGGCTGGGATGAAAACTTACCGAGTTGAGTTGGTCAACCGCGATCGGGTTACGCTAGAAGTTCCAGAGAACCAGACGATTCTGGAAGCTCTGGAACAGGCGGGAATACAACTCCCGGTGGGTTGTCGTTATGGCGCTTGTGTTACCTGTGCCGCCAAACTGATTCAAGGAGAAGTGGATCAGATTCAACAACAGTGCTTGAAACCTGCTCAGTTAGCAGCAGGCTTTGTGCTGTTGTGTATTGCTTATCCTCGCTCAGACTGCCAATTAGAGGTTGGTCGGGAATGCCAAAACTTCCTCTACATCAACCCATTTAAGGTGCTTAAGGCTGAGACTGCGCCACCTCCTGAACCTTGATTGGTTTCGGCAGTAGCTTTAACTCGACGAAGGCATCCGCCACCTGCTGCTGATAGTTCACGACATCTGGTTTGAGCGGCTGTTGAACGCCATAGGGACGCTCCTTCAAAATCTCCGTTAATGTTGGGGCATCAATGCCAATCTGTGGTGACAAGAGGGTTGCTGCTTGGCTGAAATTGCTCTCTGTCCACTCATTCACCTTCTGGGTTTCTTCGATGATTGCCTGTAAGCGATCGGGATGTTGTTCAGTAAATTGCTGAGAGGCGAGGTAAAACTGACGATTGGCGACCAAATCTGATCCATCTTGCAAAACCCGAGCACCCATCGCCTTTTTAGCAACCGTTAAATAAGGCTCCCAAATCACCCAGGCATCTACGTTTCCTTGCTCAAAGGCGGCTCGGGCATCGGCAGGAGCTAAAAACACAGGTTGGATATCACTATATTTCAACCCTGCCTCTGCCAGCGCTCGAATCAATAAATAATGCACATTGGAGCCTTTGTTGAAGGCAACTTTTTTACCCTTCAAGTCAGCAACTTTTTGCAGCGGCGAATCCTTAGCCACTAAAATTGCCTCACCTTTGGGATCAGGTGGTTCATGGGCCACATAGAGGAGTGGGGTGCCAGCGGCCTGGGCAAAGATTGGCGGTGTCTCTCCGGTAGAGCCATAGTCAATACTACCTGCGTTGAGTGCTTCCAACAGCGGTGGTCCTGCGGGAAACTGCACCCACTGCACGGAGATCCCCTGCTCCTTCAACCGCTGATCTAAATCTCCGCGCGCCTTCAGCAGAAAGAGGGTGCCATATTTTTGATATCCAATCCGCACCACATTGCTCTCTGCCTGATTTGAAGTGGAGGGATTGCTGGTATTGGCTGTGCCAGCAGGTGCCGCACTAAGAGTTGATGTGTTTGTGGTATTGGAAGAACTATCAGATGAGCAGGCAGAGAGACCGCTAATGCTGACGCCCAACACTAATAGGAGGGCCAGAGGCTGAAAGGAAAATCGGACCGGAAACACAAATAACTCCTGATCTAGCGTACTGTTTTTTTGGAGAGAGATATGCGATCGCCTGAAAGCTAACTACATATGGTTTTGGCAAATATCGGTAGGGGCGGTTTTTGTCATAAAGTCGCTGCACAGTTGATAAGCTACCTATTAAACCCGCCCCTACAACTACCTCAACTAGCGGTTTACGCTGTTACCAGGCGCTGATCCTCTGCTTGAGATGACACAGATTGGACCTGAGATTCGATCGCTGTGCCCGTGAAGAAATCAGGGTTAGCTTCGGTGTAGAACTTGTAGGGGTTTTCAAACACATAAGCTTTGAAGTCAGCTTCAGAAATGACTTCTTCTTCTACCAGTTCCCAGCTTTCAGCCAAGGGAGCAGTCAAGTCAGGCACATCCCAGTGACCCACATCCGAGGAGTAGATGGCGTTGATCTTGACGCCCAAGGGATTTGCCTTATCGTTGAAGGCAGCGGCGATCGTGCGATCGTCGGATTCAGAGCCAAAGAAGAAACTGTTGACCCAGCGATCGCGGATATCCTCAACGGTCTCAATTCCAGCAGCGGCAAAATCTTCTAACTCACTACCTACAGGCGATCGGCTATGGCGATTGAAGGAAGATCCAAGAACTGTTGTCTTGAGTTCCTCTTTGCTCAGGGAATGGCCTTGAGTTATTTCGCCCCCAAAGCGCTCAAACAACTCAAACAGTTCATTGGCATTTGCCAGATTTGGATTGTAGTTTTGTAGCGCCTGCAAATTGCGTTTGGAGAAGCGATCGACGAGATGAATGTAGACATGGGCACCCCAGTCGGCACCCCCTTCTAGCATACCGACGCGCAGTTGTGGGAACCGTCGAGTTACACCGCCAAAGAACAAGGCTTTAGCAAAGGCTTGCGAGCCATCGGCAAAGTGACCGATGTGGTTGTTCATGTAGTTGCTGATAGAGGAGCGCCCCGTCCATCCTTGGCTACCGTAGTGAGTAGTGACAGGTACGCCCAATTCTACGACTTTCGCCCAGAAGGGATCATAGTCGTATTCACTGTCTAATCCGTAGAAGTCAATATAGGAGGCGTATTTGGCAATTTCAGGATATTGGTCGGGTGGATACTTATCCACGATCGCCTTGATCGGTCGCTTCACACCGCCAGGGATATTGATCACTTTCAAGCCGAGGGTTTTGACTGCAAATTCTAACTCCTCGATTGCTTCCTGGGGCGTCGTCATGGGGATACCTGCTACTGGAGTGAGGCGATCGCTATATTTGCGATAGATATCCGCATGATAGTGATTCACGGCCCGTTGCAAGGCTTGGCGATGTTCTGGACCAGCGCCTGCGGGTGCTAATACATTGTTGGGAAACAGCACTGAATAGTCTGAGCCTTGCTCTGCCTGCCGCTCATAGAAGAGTTCGGGAAGCGTATATGTGGCGAGATCGAGGGTGTTGCGGGTGACTCTGGCCCACCAAGGCGATCGCAGCGTGCGGTTATACTGACGCTCTTCTGGGGTTTGTTGATACCAGTCTTTACCGTCGGTCTTAGAGTTGAGACGTGAGGATTCTGCCTTCCGCAACGCATCTACCAGTTTCGCGCCACCATATTTATCGATGTAATCTTCTAGCGCCGGAGTGAAATCATTGGTGTGAACATCGGTATCAATCACCGGATAATTTAACTTAGCCCGGATTGCAGCGGAAGGTGAGTTCTTCAAGCGGCTATACTCAACCATGTTTTTTCTCCAGAAATACAAGTTTTGCGATCGGACAACTCGTAACTTACGCCAGTACCAATTGCTCTTCTTTTCGTTGAGCAGCGAGACGGTGAGCAGGGCGGCGTAATCCTAGGTTTTCCCGCAACGTACTGCCCTCATAAGCAGTTCGGAACAGCCCGCGTTTCTGCAACACGGGAATCACTAGGTTGACAAAATCATTTAATCCCGTTGGCAGGATGGGCGGCATGATATTAAACCCATCTGCCGCACCGTTGTTAAACCATTCTTCTAGTTGATCAGCAATGGTTTCAGGAGTGCCCAAAATCGTGCGATGACCGCGTGCTGTTGCCAAAGAGAGATACAGTTGGCGCAGCGTCAAATTGCCACGAGCCGCTAAATCACTGACTAGTTTGAGGCGGCTCTTGTTGGTATTGGTGTCACTGGGCAACTCAGGAGCGAGATCATCTAAGGAATATTTCGACAGATCCACACCTTTGTAGTAATTTTTCAGAATCCCCCAAGCCACATCGGGGTGAATCAAAGATTGCAGAAATTCATACTTCTCTTGCGCTTCCTCTTCAGTGCGCCCAATGATCGGGAAGGCTCCAGGCATAATTTTGAGATCGTCAGGCGATCGCCCATACTTCTCCAGCCGCCCTTTGACATCTGCATAAAATTCTTGAGCATCTGCCAAGGTTTGATTGGCGGTGAAGATGACCTCAGCAGTGCGGGCCGCTAAATCCCGTCCTGCTTCTGAGGCTCCCGCTTGCACGATGACTGGATATCCCTGCGGTGGGCGACCTACGTTTAAGGGGCCTTTAACGGAAAAATGTTTGCCTTTGTGATTCAGGACATGGAGTTTCTCGCGATCGAAATAGACACCTGATTCGCGATCGCGGATAAAGGCATCGTCCTCCCAGCTATCCCACAATCCTTTTACCACTTCCACAAACTCTTCAGCTCGCTCATAGCGTTGGCTGTGGTCTGGGTGATGCTGCAAACCAAAGTTCTGGGCGGCGTTCTCGTTGCCTGTGGTGACGACGTTCCAGCCCGCTCGGCCTTGGCTCAAGTGATCTAAGGAGGCAAACTTCCGAGCTAGCGTATAAGGATCTTCGTAAGTCGTCGAAGCAGTGGCAATGAAACCAATATCTTTGGTCACGGAGGATAGGGCAGAGAAAAGCGTCACTGGCTCAAAATGGACGATTTTGCCGTTGCGACTCTGAGTCTCCGGCGCACCTCCCCAAACTCCAGGGCTATCTGCGAGAAACACGGCATCAAACAAACCCCGCTCAGCAGTCTGAGTAATTTCCTTGTAATGTTCAAAGTTTAGACCTGCATCAATCTGAGCTTCAGGATGCCGCCAAGCAGAGATATGATGTCCCGTTGCTTGGATAAATGCACCTAAACGAAACTGCCGTTTTGTGCTCATAAGCTTGCTTCTATGGTGTGATAACTAATTTGCACTTCGCAAAAGACTTTTTGGGGTAGCGGTGTTAGCTTCTAACCGCTATTTGGCGGATTCCCAATGACTCGAAAATCACTATCCACGTTGACCAAATATGAATGTGATGAGGAATCCTGTTTAACGACCAACATTACTTGCAACACTCACATCCTGCCAATCAATAATCTGACGGAAGGATAAGCCAAACTACAGCGGGACTTTAACAGGAGGAGGGAGGTTTTGCATCAACTATGAGTTTATAATACACGAATTGTTAGTCTATCTAACAAAAATTTTGAGGCGCTGTGTGATTCATGGTTGCACTACTATTTCTGAGATGAGATTAGCGGCATCAATGGTTTAGTCAGCAACGACTAGCGCGATCGCCAGCCCATCGTAGCCCTGACTAACAACGATTTGAACTCTCCCTAATAGCCTGCGGTTTTATCTACTACATTTCGAAGCGGTTGGCTTGATTGGTAGCGGATCAGGTTATCCAGAAACAGTGCGATCGTACGTTCTGCAATTCGAGCTGAAAAACCAGAGCAATGAGGGGTGACAAAGACATTAGGTAAAGACCAGAAAGGACTCTCATGCGGTAAAGGTTCTGTATGAAACGTATCTAGTCCAGCTCCCGCAATCCAGCCTTCTTTGAGGGCCGTGATTAATGCCGCTTCGTCTACCACTGCCCCTCGGGCAATATTGATTAAGTAGGCGCTAGGACGCATGGCCTGTAAGGCAGTGGCATCAATCAAATTGCGAGTTTCGGGAGTGAGAGGTGTGGCTAAGACGACATAATCGGCTTCCGGTAGCAGCGATCGCCATTCATCTGTGCCCACAATGCGCTCAAACCCTGGCGTGGGTTGTGGGTGACGCCGAGACCCCCAAACATGCATGCCAAAAGCACTGGCCCGCTTCGCAATTTCTTGCCCAATACTGCCTGCCCCAAGAATGAGCAGCGTTTTGCCCCATACTTCCTGAAGAGGGAGTTGAATACTCCGCTTCCAGGTATGACTGGCTTGCAACTCCAGCAATTGAGGGATTGTTTTGGCGTGAAATAAGATATAGGTCAGGACAAATTCAGCGATCGGAATGGCAAAGGTGCCTGCTCCATTGGTGAGCATGATATCCCGTTCTAAATAGGTGGGAGTAAGGATATGATTGACACCCGCACTCGGCGTTTGATGCCAGCGAATCTGGGGTGCTGCTGCTAATACCTGCTGGAGCAAGTCAGGTTTGAGATAGAACCAATTGAGATATACCTCAGCGTCACTGGGATCACCCTCAAACTTGCCGTTGATATCAACCCAGGCCACTTGCAGATCGGGATCGAGTTGAGACAGCTTAGGTTCTAAATCAGGGGCGAATTCAGTCGGTAAGAGCAGTTTCATCAGTTTGCCAGATCTCTACAGTCACGATCATTTTAGGTCCAGGGTTTGGTGCGTGACTGACCAGGAAGGAGGATTGTGAATGGTTGCCGAGTAGATGAGACGATCGCTGTAGATCCTCATCTACCCAAAAGGTAAAACTAGCAGAATCTTATTTTTGAGCTGCACCCACCGGAGCAGGTTCACCCAGAATTTTGGCAAAACGCTCCAAGTAGAACTCTGTGGAGTTGGCAACTGCTTGAATCGAGGGGCGATCGCGCACCACATTCCACCACTCTTGCAAACGTGGGGTTTCAGCAGGGAGATTAAAGTTGCGGAAATGCTCTAGCAAGGGGAGACGCTCAAACCAAGGATAAAAGCTGATATCAACCAAGTTCAACGATTCTCCCAACCAGTATTGTCCTTCAGACTTACCTAACCCTTCTTGCTCTAGATACAACAATGCTTCTAGAAACTCACGCTGTCCTTGTTCTCGCTCCTGTGCATCTTTGCCACGCAGGAACTTGCTAAACGCAGGTACAAAGCGGGTGTTGGCATAGTCAATCCAGATGCGGGCGATCGCTTTGGCTCCAGGATCGCGTGGCAGGAGGGGTGGTTCTGGAAATACTTCATCCAGATATTCGTTAATAATGGCAGACTCGTACAGCGTCAGATCGCCATGTTTGATTGCTGGAACTTTGCCGTAGTGGGAAATTTGGGTATATCCTTCTGGCTTGTTTTGTAAATCAATTTCGGTGGGCGTGAAGTCGATACCCTTTTCGAGTAGAACGACACGGGTGCGTTGGGCGAAAGTCGAGGCTTTCGCAAAATAAAGTTCAATCGTGCTCATAGACTTTTACTCAAAATAATACGGTTTGTCGAGCGAATTACCGTAGAATAAGTTTGAAGTATCACATAGCCCTGCTGCACATACAAGTACGTTCGATACAAAAATTAGATGCTTTACTAATTATTAGACTATCTAAACAAATTAAAAATAGCTGTAGGATAAACGTAATAGCCTTCAGGCCAATCTTCTAGGCCACAAGTCGAACCTTAACTAGATTTAAGAGCATGAAAGCAATGACACGTCGTGAATTTATTGCCACCACAACTCTAGCGACAGGTTTCACTTTGGCAGTGCAACCGATCGCGGAGAGCATTATCGCTACCGACCCCACAGGATTAATCGCAGGTGCGGTAAACATTCCCGTCAAAGATGGTGAAATTCCTGCTTACCGAGCGCAGCCTGCCACTGGAAAGAACTTTCCGATCGTTTTGGTGATTCAGGAAATTTTTGGGGTGCATCAACACATCCAGGATGCTTGCCGTCGGTTTGCCAAGCTGGGATATGTGGCGATCGCCCCTGAGCTATTTGCCCGTCAGGGAAATGTCTCTCAGTTAGATACCATTGATGAAATTCGTCAGGTGGTTGCTAAGGTGCCCGACGCGCAAGTGCTGTCTGATTTAGATGCCACCGTCAACTGGGCCGTGAAGTCATCCAATGGTAATTCAGATAAATTAGCGATCACAGGCTTCTGCTGGGGAGGGCGCATCACCTGGCTATACTCGGCGCACAATCCTCAAGTCAAGGCAGGAGTAGCGTGGTACGGGCGACTAGTCGGTAATACCAGTGAGCTCACGCCCAAGCACCCCGTTGATGTTGCCTCCAAACTCAAAGTACCTGTTCTCGGACTCTATGGCGGTCAGGATACAGGCATTCCCCTGGATACAGTGGAGCAGATGAGAGAGCAACTAAAAGCAAGCCGCAGCCAATCGGAAATCCTCGTCTACCCAGATGCGCCTCACGCCTTCTTTGCTGACTATCGCCCCTCCTACCGAGAAGTAGAGGCTAAGGATGGCTGGAAGCGGCTTCAGGCATGGTTTAAGCAGCACGGAGTTTAATCACATCCATAAAAAAATGGACGAAGCATTCAATTACTCACGAAATGCCTCGCCCAGGAGAGCACTTAATTTTCAGCACCTAGCACTCCGCTAGACACCCGGCGTAGTGCCACCATCTACCAGAATTTCGGCTCCTGTGATGGAAGCAGCCAAATCAGAGACTAGAAATAGAGCTAAGTTGGCAATTTCCTCGGGTTGCGCCACTTTCCCCAAAGGGATAGATTTCACCGTCTCAGCTTTGATTTCTGCCACGCTCACGCCTCGGATCTGGGCATTTTGTTCTGCCAAGCGATCGCCCCGCTCTGTTGCCGTTGCCCCCGGAGAGATGGCATTGATCCGGATGTTATGCTGAGCCAGCTCTTTGGCGATCCCGCGAGTAAAGTTGAGCAATGCAGCGTTTGTGGTGCCACCGGGAAGGAAGCTAGAGCGGGGGGTGCGTCCTGCTCCGCCGATGATATTGACAATTCTGCCATCCCGTCGCTGAATCTGATCAGGAATGACCGCTTTGACGAGGCGGATATAGCCCAACAGTTTGAGGTTCCAAGCATCTACAAAGGTTTGGTCTTCCAGCTCTAGAAACGTGCCAGCCTGAGCCGAGCCAGCATTGTTGAAGATATCAATTTGCCCAAAGGTTGCCAGCGTTTTTGACACCACAGTATCTACTCCCTCGGCTTGGGAGAGATCAGCGCTAATGGCAAGCACTTGGTTGCCTTGATTGGGTAACTCGCGAATTGCCTGAGCAGCTTGCTCCAATCGCTCTGGATTCCGAGCCGCGATCGCGACACTGACTCCTTCACGATACAGCGCTTTGGCAATGGCAAACCCAATGCCTGCACTGCCACCCGTGACGATCGCTGTTTTACCCGCTAGATTTAATTCCAAACCCATCGTTTGTCTCCTAATTGATCTAATGAATGGTGAGAAAGCATGAATGGCTAGAACGAGAAATTTGTCCGCAGTGCCCCCACCCAAATCGCATCATTTGCGTCGTTATGTTCTGGCGCAGTGACGACAAAGACATTCGGAGTGACACTAATGTTGTCTGTTAATCGGAGCGTGTAGAACGCTTCCAGATGCAGCGAGGTATCGACATCTTCGCGAGGAGCAGCTCCGGGTCTAGAGCGGTAATCATTACTGGTGGCTTTGGGTGGCACCCCAACCACAAACCCTCCTAAATTCCCTTTGGCAAACAGATCCGGGAATGCGACTGTAAGTGCCCCGTGTAAGATGGTGGCATCGTTATCTCCTCCACTTAATTGATGAGCGCGAGTGTACCCAAACCAACCACTCAGATTGAGTATGGGACGGGCTCTCCAGTTAAACTCCACACCAAAGTTATCGGAGGCTGTGGCTCGTTGGTCAAATGGGTTTCTGGCAAAGGCGCTGCCTGTGCCACCCGTGAGGTTAAAGCCTGTATTGTTACCAAAATACTTGCGCCCATAGGTCAATCCCAAGTCAAACTGAGGACTGGGAGAGAAGGTCAACTGGGCAATGGCGAGATTGTTGCCTTCAAAGATCCCTCGACCGCTCTCAGGCAAATTAGCTTGATTGTTATCCACTATGTAGCCCAGACCGAGTTGCAATTGGGGATTAAACTTGTAGGAAACAGCAGCACCCGCCCCATCAAACCCAGGCCGATACAAGGTGTGGTTGAAGGCGGCAAAGCGAGAACTTGCTCCTGTGGGTCCGCCTACTAGGGGGTTGAGAGTTGGTAAAAAGACAGCGGGTTGCAACGCTCTCGGACCAATCCAAGCAGTTAGCTTGTCATTTACCGGAAAGCGATAATACAAGCGATCGAGAAACAAATCGTTATCCTCAAAGGCACCCTGTCTCTCAAACCCAAAGCGGGTCATCTGTGTTCCCGTTTGGGAAGAAAAGTTAGGGATATTGCTGGCCTGTAAGCCTGTGGTCAGTTGGTCTTTTCCGGTGAAGCTGGTTTGCAACGTCAGGCGGGTACGGTGGGCGAAAAAGGTAGTTGTCTCATCTCTCGTATCGTCTTGGGGCGTATTATTGGCGCGATCGCCGAAGGTATCCGCCGCAATAAAGATGGCATCTCCTCTGAGTTGGGTGGTTGTCGAGAACTGCGGCTGTTCTAGCTTGGCAGTTTGCGCTTCTAAAGCATCGACTCGACCCCGCAGAGTTGCCAGTTCAGCGCCAAACTCCTCTTGTAACCGCCGAATCGTTGCCAAATCTTCAGCAGTCGGCCCTTCGGTGGCAGCGGCAATCAGTTCATTCACCCGGTCTAAGCAAGCATTTAAACCAGCAGCAAATTCATAGCGAGAGAGTGATCGATTTCCGCGATAGGTGCCATCAGGATAACCTGCAATGCAGCCGTAGCGCTCAACTAAAGACTGGAGTGCTTGAAAAGCCCAATCGGTAGGAGTGACATCCGAAAGCTGAGATACAGACGTAACCTGAGATAATGCCGGGCTAGGCGTGATAGATGTATCAATAGTAGAAATAGGTTCGCTGCTAGAAGGGACAGCTTGGCTAGGAAGGGCAGCTTGAGAGATTTGAACGCTCTCGCTGCTAGGAATATCTGGGGAAGGGACAGGTTGTGGTTGAGGCGTGATGTATGCGATCGCGGCCTGCTGTTCTGTTGAATGTTCTGTTGAAGCTGGAGATTCTGGCGTATTTGCCCAACTGTGGGCAGGAATCAACAATAACCCTAAAACTCCTAGGCCAAGCAAACTCAACCGCACCTCACGCAATTGCCACCGATGTTGCGACATAATAAACTTTCGTCCCCTCCAGTCGTAAGTAATAGTCATGAATAATGAATGAGCACCCACTTGGATGCGTCAAATTAGCAGCGTCTGCGATCGCGCTGCCAAACTAGATTTCAAGAATTTCTGTCACCGCTGAATCTAGTAGAAACTCGTTCTTGATTCAGCAGTGCTAAACTTTGCTCGGCATGTTTAGGACAAGAGATATACAGAACTGTAACCTGTTAATCTACGGTAAATCGATGGGATTACAGTATTTTCTTGTAGAAGTCATCGTTACATAGAGATGGGTGAAAAGCAAGCACATCGGTTTCAGATTTTTGACTAAATCTCTCGGTTAGGCCCAACGCGATCTGATTTTCTTTCTCATCCCTAGGATTGATTTAGCCACTTGATGCTATGGAGCCTTGACTAAACCAATTACTTTGGCAGACAATATCTCCACACATCAGTTAGATAATCTAACAATTTGGTCAACGATTAATTTTATCTTTTCTAAAAGCAGCCATCTCCGACGCGGCAATTCACGCTTCGGAGGTCACGGAAATCGTTTGCTATGCAATTGAACGGACTACAAAAAATCTGGTTCCAGGTGAGCCAGCAACTACCTGCCTTGCGATCGCGCAATTTTCGCCTCTATTTCATTGGCCAAAGCTTCTCCCTCTCAGGCACATTTATGACCCAAGTGGCTGTGCCTTGGGTAATTTATGATCTAACTCATTCTGCCTGGCTATTGGGTTTAACTGGATTCCTCGGCTTTCTGCCTACGTTGATTTTGACTCCTTTCTCAGGAGTTTTATCCGATCGCTGGAGTCGTAGATCTCTACTATTGCTGGCGCAGTTTATGGGAATTGCCGTTTCTTTCGCCTTAACCATTCTCACGTTTCTAAAGTTGGCTAGTTTTAAATCTCTCCTGATGCTCAGTATTTTGGCAGGCGTGGTGAAAGGGCTGGATATGCCTGTGCGTCATGCCTTTGTAGTGGAAATGGTGAACGAGCGCGAAGATTTGAGCAATGCGATCGCGCTGAATTCCGCCATGCTCAGCAGTTCTCGGCTGATTGGCCCTGCGATCGGTGGAATTTTGTTGGCAACAGTAGGCGCGGAATTTTGCTTCCTTTACGACAGCCTCAGCTATGTGGCAGCAATTCTGGCACTCTGGGCAATGCGATTAACGCCCCAGCCTATAGAAGCTCAAACTAGCAATAATTGGCAAAGACTGAAAGAAGGCTTCAGATACGTCTATACTTTTTTGCCAATTCGCTCAATTCTCCTATTGTTGACTGTGCAGGGCTTATTTGGCATCGCTTACATGGCACTCCTACCCATTTTTGCGGCGGATATTCTCCGAGGTGGCCCGGAAACAATGGGCTTTCTCACGGCAGCGGGGGCGATCGGTTCGGTATTTGCCTGTGTTTATCTCAGCTTACGGCGAGGCACTGAAGGGCTAGAGCGGTTGATCGCCCTCTGTCCTGCTGTAATCGGGCTAGGGTTGATTGCCTTCTCACAATCTAGAGTGGTGTGGGTTTCGCTGTTGCTGTTGGTGTTGGTGGGAAGTAGCAGCACGCTTCAGGTGGCTAGCAGCAACACAGTCATTCAAAGCCTGGTGGAGGATAGCAAACGGGGCAGAGTCATGAGCTTCTATGCCCTGTCACTTGTAGGAATGCTGCCTCTGAGTAACTTACTGGCAGGAAGCTTAGCTCAGGCGATCGGTGCCCCCAGTACGCTAGTTGTCTGCGGCAGCATTTGCATTCTGGGGTCGATTTGGTTCAGTCAACAATTACCTGCTGTCTCCCGTTGGATTCAACAAGAATTGCATTGAGGGGGATGGAGAACACCGAAACTGACAAATATATTGGCCCGAAACAGGGACAAAAATTTGCAAGGAGATATTGAGGGATGCAGTATATCAATCTCGGAAAAACTGGCTTAAAAGTTTCTCGCATTTGTTTAGGAACCATGACATACGGTTCTCCCCAGTGGCGAGATTGGGTGTTGCCTGAGGCAGAAAGCCGTCCCTTTATCCAAAGAGCCTTGGAAGCTGGGATCAACTTTTTTGATACGGCGGATATGTATTCCAAAGGCGTGAGTGAAGAGGTTTTAGGGCGATCGCTGAAAGACCTATCTCGGCGGGATCAAGTGGTAATTGCCACCAAAGTTTACAACCCAATGGGTCCTGGTCCCAACGATCGCGGCTTATCTCGCAAACACATTTTCGATAGCATTGACGCTTCCTTGCGACGGCTACAAACCGATTATGTGGATCTCTATCAAATTCACCGATGGGATGATGAAACACCCATTGAAGAAACTTTAGAAGCGCTGCATGATGTCGTCAAATCGGGCAAGGTGCGGTACATTGGTGCATCAAGTATGTATGCGTGGCAGTTTGCCAAAGCCCTCTACACTGCCGATTTGCACGGGTGGACGCGGTTTGTTTCCATGCAGAACCATTACAACTTGGTCTACCGCGAAGAGGAGCGAGAGATGCTGCCTCTATGCCGTGACCAAGGGATCGGTGTGATTCCTTGGAGTCCATTAGCACGAGGCTTTTTGGCAGGGAATCGGCAGCAGCGAGGAGACGGAGCCACAGCACGAGCCAAATCCGATGATTTTGCCCATCGGCTGTATTACGAGGAAGGTGATTTTCAAGTCGTAGATCGAGTCGTAGGACTAGCAAAAAATCGGGGAGTTGCCCCAGCGCAGATTGCCTTGGCGTGGTTGTTACACCAGCCTGGAGTCACAGCGCCGATCATTGGTGCGAGCAAACTGCAACACCTAGAGGATGCGATCGCGGCGATCGACCTCGCTTTAGATGCCACTGAACTCGCTGCCCTGGAGCAACCCTACCGACCTCATCCAGTATTGGGTCATGGCTAATCAGAAGCAGATCAAGAGACTTGCTTTTCTGAGTTGGCTATGGGATACTCAGGTCTATCTACGGTATCTCTATTGATTTACCGTAGTATCAGGCCAAAAAAATCTCCCAGCCATCAGCATGAATCTACTAGCCGCTTCCAGTTCAAAATCCCAACACTGGAAATAGCTGAGCAGAGCAGGTCTCATCAGTTATCAACATCACTAGAGGAGATCACAAAGTCTTGTACAATTTCGCGGAACTGCACCTCAACGACATTCAGGTAACCCTGATTATTTAAGGTGTCTGAGTTGACTAAGTTGCTCTGAATTCCTGCTTGCACCAGAGATTCTGGAGTGACTTGTCCTGCCGCGATCGCTTGAGTCAACGCTTGGCTAGAAGGAATTCCCTGATTACGGAAATGGCCTTGTTGAGCCAAGTTTACTAAGGTTACAGGAGGTGTTTGCCGAACTACATTGCTGTTTGCGGCATTGGATGTGGTTAATTCAGCAGCGATCGTAGGGGTTGCGGCTGTCGCGATCGCCATAGCAACAGCAGACAAGCTACCAAAAAGCACTTGCTTCATCATTAGTCTCCTAATTAACGATCAGAACTGGGCCAAATTGTTCAGATTGAACCTTGCTAATATTCAGTCTGAACAATTTTTCTGACTTTTGCACCTATCTTTTGACAATTTTTTCTTAAGATTATTCTGGCGAGCTTTTCTAGCATGCTTCAGCCTGATCTATTTATTCGTTTAGCCATGTCTGAGGACGCAGCCGCGATCGCACTCCAGCAGGACTGTTGGGATCTCAACAGGTGAATGAGCTAGCCCATCAGCACCATGCAGTGTTAGCTCCTCCACCGTTCCATAGCCGTAGGTGATCCCGATCGCGCTCATTCGATTCCGTTTTGCCCCAATCATGTCATGCTGGCGATCGCCAACCATCACAGCGTTACCAGATGCAAGCTGTTCGGTCTTAAGGATATGAGCAATCAAAGCATCTTTTTCACTGCGAGTGCCATCAAGCCCGCTACCATACACACCATCAAACAGGGTTGATAACTTAAAATGCTCAACAATTCGGATGGCATAAACCTGCGGTTTTGAAGTGGCAACCAAAGTCTGATAGCCAGCCGCCCGCAACGTTTCTAGCGTCTCTACAATTTGCGGATACAGGGAATTCTCAAATAACCCAATCGTGGCATAGCGATCGCGATAAAGCGTTATGGCTCGGTTAATCAAAACCTTGTCTGAGGTGTCTAGGAGCGTGGCGAAACTTTGTTGCAACGGTGGCCCAATACACCAAAGTAAGTCATCGACAGCGGGTGACGGATAACCCAGCTCAGAGAGGGCGTACTGAATACTGCAAGTAATACCCAGTTTGGGATCTGTGAGTGTTCCATCCAGGTCAAACAAGATCGCAGTGATAGGCATGTTTAATCACTTGAATTAATCATTTCGAGAAACAAGAACATTTGATTCTATCAGGCGGAATGTCTATTGTAGAAGTAGAAGTTAAACCTAAACTCTACAGTTAGGACATCCTATGTTTGAGCATTTAAGAGAGCAACATTATCAACAGGGTTGTCGCGATCGTGATCGTGGGTTATTACCCCAAATGCAAGGCTCTGTTTATTTAGAGGGATATCTGAAGGACAGACCGGAAGGCTTGGATGGAACAGTGCAATATTTCCCCACTATTGAGTCGTATTTGAAGTGGAAAAATAAAAGCTCTGAAACCCCCAAGCTGTAACCGATACAGTGATGCTTCTATACTTCAACGGTATAGTTGAGCTGATGCTCGTCTCCGGGCAATCCACGGAAACCCCAATTGTGTTTGGGGGTTTCAAAAATGGTGATCTCCAAGTCTTGAGTTGAGATGCCTAACGGTTGAACTCGCTCAAACAGGAGACGAATCAATCGCTTCTTAGCTTCTACACTACGGCCTTCCAACATACTCAGTTCAAGAATGGTATAGCGCTCTGTTCGGCCTGCAGGGTAGAAAAAATCCGAGGCATCCAGCGGGAAAAAACGATGTGCCCGCTTGTTAGGCGGATATTGCAGAGCATCCACGATACAAGAATGAATCACATCCGAAAGCTCTGGCTTAATTGGGTCAAGCTCGGATCGCAAGCCATAAACTTTGACTTGTACCATTACGATCCCTGGCTGTAGAGGCTACTGAGTTCTGGCAAATTGAAGTTTTGCACAAACTGAATTAAATCTTGGGGAAGTTGACTGATCTCCGTCAACAATTGATTGGGAGCGATGCCAAAAGCATATTGCAGCACTAAAACAATGGCCGCGATCGCTAAGATCGACCCCCAACTGGCATTTAGAACTTTAAATATAAGTCTGAGAAACAACAGCGAAACTGCGATCGCTGCCACTAAAAGTACTGTTTGTGTGTCTACAGCCGTGAGAAAACTGTCCATACGCCTAAAAGAGCGAGCACCTAGCAATGTGTCGGGATAACTTCATCATAAATGACACCGTTGCCTGATGGCTGCTATTGCTAGGAGTTGACTGTGGGGTTATTGGCGATCGCTTGCTCTAGCGCCTGTTTTAGCTTGGGGTTCGCATCGAGATCGATCCCGACTGCCTGGGCTCGTTCTATGGTTTGCTCCGAAGTCAATCCTTCTTGTTGGGCAATACTCAGAAGCGCCACGGCACTCGCCCGTAAGCCACCTGCACAGTGAATCAGCGTCGGTTTTGGCAGTTTATCCAGTTCGGTGACAATCGCCGCAAGTTGGGTTTCATCCAGTGTGGCGATCGCTAGGGGAGCATTGGCGTAAGCTAATCCCAAAGAGGTAACAATTTGTGCCTCTTTATTGAGAAAACCTTGTTCCTCAGGCGATCGCACATTCAAAACTGATTTAAACCCCGCTTGAGCAGCTTGCTCTAATTCCTCCGGTGTCACCTGTCCCGCAGCACTAAACTCTTGATTAATGGGTTTGACCATGATCTAAAAACCTCCTATCTTTTTACGCAATGTTTTTGGATACTGTCATACTATCTTGCTCGCCTGGAACCTGACTTAGACTGAATCACTGAGGCATCTATAAGCGCGATCGCATAAAGTTGGTACAGTATTGCTCACGCTCAACTCTGCGGCCAGCTCAACATCGGCTGCAAATCCTTTACCAATCAATTCTTGACCGGAACCGCATTGCTCTAAAAGGCATTTTAGATTAGGTTCAGCATAGCAATAAGCACTCACCGCCATTTCTGCTTCTGGTGACCAGCGGCCCTGAAGCTGAGAGATAATTGCTCCTGCTCCAACCCAATCTTCTAAGCAAGGACGGAGGCTACCATCTTGCCATTTTTCGCCCGCAGGGATGACCGCAATCCGCTGACCATAACGCATTGCTGCTAGCGCCACTGCCCGACCGTTTCGCAAACATCCCGCTAGGGTTGGGGTGGTTCCGGTAGCCAGACTGAGGGTTGAACCATTGGGTGAAGGGAGCACCAATCGAGTGCCATGAGGAATTTCGATTAAGGAGGTAGGAGATAGAGAATAAAGGCTGTGGCTGCCACGTTTACTGGCTAATTCTGCATCAACCAATTTGGCAAATGTCTCAGCAGTGTCATGGTTCCAGAGATAAGGAAAGACGATCGCACCCCGACTTGTGGCAATTTCAACACAGGTGGAAAACGAGAGAACATCGACAATGATCACGACATCACTAATAGGAGCCAGTTGCTCAACGCCTCTGACTCCCCACTCACACCGAATCTCAAAGTTAGATTGATCAAAGTCGCTCATCCAGTCGCGATCGCGCCCTATTGCTTAGCCAGCACCGCTTGAGGTGTGAATTTAGCATACTCTTCCGGTGTGAGAAACCCATCACGAACATTTACTTGCTTGGGAATCAACTTCAAGCTGTACCACAGACCAGCAACCTCCTCTTGTTTGGTGATCACAGCTTCCGTAATTGGTTGCAGCCCATAGTTATATTTCCCGTGCATGATTTCCAAAGTGGCGGGATCAAGCTGAGTCACAGGCGCTAGCAGTTGAGCCATTTCTTTGGGATGGTTTCTAGACCAATCTTCCGTCTTTTCGAGTTCTTCCAGAAACACCTTGATCACTTCCGGATGAGCTTGATAAAACTTGCGACTTGTCGTGTAGAAATTGCGTGTATCTCGTAGCTTTTCGCCATCGATCAGAATCCGTCCTGCACCGCTTTGCTCGGCTCTAGTGATATATGGGTCCCAGATGAACCAAGCATCTACTTTCCCCTGAGAAAATGCTACGTTCGCTTCAGGTGGCGGCAGAAAGACAGACTCCACATCATTCAGTGTCAGGCCTGCTTGTTCTAAGGCCTTCACCAACAAGTAGTGACCGATGGAGGCTTTTTGGAAGGCAATCCGCTTGCCCTTCAAGTCAGCCACACTCTTCACAGGTGAGTCTTTGGGTACTAGCAGTGCCACAGGCTTGCCATTGGTGTGCGTTGTGGCGACGTAGACCAACGGGGCTCCTGCCGCTTGGGCAAAAATTGCCGGAGACTCAGCGGTGTGGGCAATATCCAAACTGCCCGCATTCAAAGCCTCTAGCTGTTGGGGACCCGCAGCAAACTCGGTCCACTTCACCGTAAATCCTAGCGGCTCTAGTGCTTTGTCCAGAGTGCCTTGTTGTTCTAACACAGCTAGGGAAGACAATTGCTTAGAGCGTACTACTCGAAATTCTTGCTTCCCACCGCCGCTGTTACTAGCAGTACTGACATTGGCAGAAGTACCCTGTGATTGGGGTGCTGCATTATCCGACGGGGCAGTACAACTTGCCAGAGAAGTAGAGAGAGCCAGAGAATAACCGATGCAGAATAAGGCCGATCGCCGCGTGATTTTTGAACGCTGCCAAGCTGAAAATGTTTTGTTGAGACTCCACACTGATCAATACCTAACAAAAAAGATACATGAACCTGGAACGAGATGTTTAGCTAAAACTGGTTTAGGCAGTGACCGCGACAGGAGGCGTATAGGTAGAAGAATCTCCCTTAACCGCTTGGCTATGCTTACCATCGATCCCGACTGGGAGATCTCCGGCGATCGTGACTCGTTGCACCCGACGGGGTTGGTTTCCGTAATCCGCGATCGCGTAGTGTTGAGTGGCACGGTTATCCCAGAAGGCGACATCTCCTACTTTCCAGCGCCAACGCACGGTGTTCTCTGGACGGGTAACATAAGATTGCAACAGCCGCAGGATATCATCGGATTCAGTGGTGGATAAACCTTGAATTTGACGGACAAACCCACCAATGAATAACCCCCGCTCTCCCGATTCGGGATGCACACGCACAACTGGATGCAAGCTTTCGTAAACGGTGGAGGTAAAGACTTTCCTGTAGGCTTTCAGTTCTTCCGACAAGTTGACTGCGGCTTCGGCGTAGTCGTAAGCATTGCTGTGAACTGCCCAAAGACGATCGGCTAAGTTGCAGAGATGATCAGGTAAGTCTTGATAAGCGGTCACACTGTTGGCCCAGATGGTATCGCCACCTGCGGGAGGAATCTCGATCGCGCGTAACACAGAACCGAGGGGTGGGCGATCGACGAAGGTAACGTCGGTATGCCAGTTGTTGGCACGAGCCGTAGTACGGCCATAATCAAGGTCTAGAACTTCAGGATGTCCAGGGAGAGAGGGCACGGTGGGATGAGCCGTGGTCACTTCGCCAAACCGCCGAGCAAAGGCAACTTGCCCATCTGCATCCAGCGTTTGCCCCCGGAAGAAGATCACTTTGTATTGCACTAAAGCTTGGCGGATCTCCTGAATCACTGCATCACTGAGATCTGCACTAAGATCAACCCCAATGATCTTGGCTCCGATACGTCCAGCGATCGGTTTGACTTCAAAGCTTTGAGATTGGATCGTTTTGGTATCTTGGCTCAAAACTGCACTCATGATCGACTCCGATTACAAATAGGTTGGTGATTTCTAGGTGAGGGAGAAGGGCGATCGCGCCTCTCAACAATTAACTGCTAATGACATCAAGCAGAGGCACCCACTAGCTCAGGTGCATTTGCTTGGATAAACTGATTGGTAGGGCGAGGGAGACCCAAATTTTCCCGCAGGGTGCTGCCTTCGTATTCGGTGCGGAACAGACCGCGACGTTGGAGTTCCGGAATCACGAGATCGACAAATTCATCGAGTCCACCAGGGAGATAGGGCGGCATAATGTTGAAGCCATCGGCGGCATCGTTGACGAACCACTCTTCTAGTTGATCGGCAATCTGTTCTGGTGTACCGAGAATCTGGCGATGTCCGCGAGCCCCTGCGATCGCTTGATACAGTTGGCGGATGGTCAAGTTCTCTCGACGGGCCAAATCAGTCAGTAGTTTTTGGCGACTCTTACCACCGTTGGTTTCTGGCAAATCGGGCAAGGGGCCATCTAAAGGATATTGAGATAAATCAAAGCCACCAATCATTCCACTCAGCAAAGCCAACCCGACCTGTGGGTGAATTAAATCTTGAATCTGCTGGAATTTCTCCTTGGCTTCCTGCTCGGTTCTCCCGATTACCGGAAACACGCCAGGCATAATCTTTAGATGGTCGGGATTGCGGCCATACTGCGCTAATCTCCCTTTAACATCGGCATAGAATGCCTGAGCTTCTTCTAAAGTTTGTTGCGCGGTAAAGATCACCTCTGCGGTTTGGGCTGCCAGATTTTTGCCATCCTCCGACGATCCCGCTTGAATCAGCACCGGATATCCCTGAATCGGACGGGCCACATTTAGGGGACCCCGCACCGAGAAGTGAGTGCCTTTGTGGTTAGGGATATGTAACTTATCTGCTTCAAAGTAAACGCCAGAGTCTTTGTCACGCACAAAAGCATCATCTTCCCAACTATCCCAAAGCTTGGTGACGACCTCCACAAACTCACGAGCCCGCTCATACCGCAGCGTATGCTCCATGTGCTTGTCACGGTTGAAATTGAGCGCTTCCGCTTCCGTGGCAGAGGTCACCAAGTTCCAACCTGCGCGACCGCCACTGAGATAATCAAGAGAGGCAAACTTACGAGCGAGATGAAACGGTTCGTTGTAGGTGGTGGAAACGGTGGCAGTGAGACCAATCCGTTCCGTGACCGCAGACAGAGCAGACAGGAGGGTAAAAGGTTCAAAATGCACCACCTTCCCCGATCGACTCAATTCCTCAGAAGTTTGCCCGCGATCGCGCACTGCCACGCCATCTGCTAGAAAGAGCATGTCAAACTTGCCCCGTTCTGCGGTTTGGGCAATCTGCTTATAGTGTTGAAAATTTAATCCTCCATCGGCTTGAGCCTCCGGATGTCGCCATGACGCCACATGATGTCCTGAACCAGGCAAAAATGCCCCTAATCTTAGCTGTCTCTTTTTACTCATGCAAGTCTCTCTCCCATTGATAGGCGATCGCCAACTAGCGCCAAGTCTGACTGTTCTTGTTTTCTAGGCGCAATCACAAACTGAAGCGATTGACTCTCAATCGCTCGTGCTCAAACAACTCAATTGCTAGTTAATTCTGGAGGGCTGTGTTCAGGAGCCTGCTTAACTCCACTCCCGTTCAATCGTTCTAGATTGAAATTCACAAACTGTTAGGGTATCGAACTAAATATCGATAGAGTTATTCTCCGGTATATCTATCGATTTAGTCAAGATTAAATTTAAGAGGGCTAATTGGATGGTAAGCGATCGCTTCAAGCTGGTTGGTTTCCAGTATCCGGTTCGGATGGAGAAGCGGAACCAGACCTGTACTCATGCAAAGCCCCCAACTTCCGCAGGTTGGGAAAAATCAGGGCTGTGGCGATCACAACCGCGATTGTACCCACACCCCCACTGACCACTGCTAACACTGGCCCCAAGAGTGCTGCGGCTAAACCTGATTCAAAGGCTCCCAGCTCATTGGAGGCGCTGATAAAGACACCGTTGATTGCAGCCACTCGGCCCCGTAACTCATTGGGAGTGCGAATCTGAACTAAGATGTGACGGATGACAACGCTGATATTATCCAGCGCACCGCTCAGAGCCAGCATCAACAGAGATAGCCAGAACCAGCGAGACAACCCAAAGATAATTGTCACAACGCCAAAGCCAACCACGGACCATAGGAGCGCTTGGCCTGCTTTGCGAAAGGGTGGTAAATAGGTCAAAGTTGCGGCCATCACGAGTGCCCCAATGGAAGGGGCCGCTTGCAGCCAGCCCAACCCAACAGGCCCAACTTTAAGGATATCTTTGGCGTAAATAGGCAACAGGGCGACTGCTCCACCCAACAGCACCGCAAATAGATCCAGAGCGATCGCCGCCAGAATCAGTTGGTTTTGCCAAACAAATTTTGCCCCCGCTGATAGTGCCTTCACCGACAAAGGTTCGGTCGAACGAGTGGTGGAATGATCGCGCATGATGGCAACCAGACTGAAGCAGAGCAGGGCTGAGGTCGCCGCTAAAAGATAAGCTGCTGTGGCACTGCCTTGAGCTGCGATCGCCAGTCCACCTAAAGCAGGGCCAAAGACCGCTGCCAGTTGGAAACTGCTGCTATTCCAGGTGGCAGCATTAGTGTAAGCATGAGTAGGAACCAACTCCCAGCCCAACGCATCCGCCGCAGGTTTATTGAAGGCTCTGGCAATTCCCGTGACGAATAAACAGGCATAGACCAACGGAATTGCCCCTTGCGTGTAGGAGAGCACCGCTAGCCCCAGGGATGACAGACCCATGACCAGCATTGTCAGGAGCATGATCCGTTTGCGATCGCTGCGATCGGCTAAATGCCCCGCAAACAAAGTTAGAACCATGACGGGTACGACCTGCACTAAGCCGACACCACCCAAGGCCAAAGCTGATCCAGTGCGTTCGTAGAGTTCCCAGCCGACGGCAATGTTGCGGATCTGGAAGCCAATAAACAAAAAGACCCGTGCTAGGACAAACAGCCGATAATCGCGGAATCGGAGTGCCAGAAACGGATCAGGAGGATGGGCGATCGCATCATTCGCCGCGCGTTTTTTTCTAAACCACATGTTGAAAAATCGAAAAATAGTAAATATTCGTTTAGGTCGAGTCAGCGGATTGTTCAAACACTTGTTTCAGGAGCGACAATCCCGCTTCAACTTGGGTGATTTCCTCATCACTCAGGGAGGTCAGCAAATCGCCGATGTACAACCGAGTTTGGGCACGGGTTGCTTCCAGGTGTTCTTTGCCTGCTGGGGTTAACTTCAGCACCACTCGCCGCCGTTCTTCCGGGTGGTCACAGCGATCGACAAAATTGCGCTGCACTAGACGTTCGGTATTGGCTGAGGCTGTGGCCCGCGTCACACCTAAGTGGTCTGCCAGTTCTGACAGAGAAGCGCCGGGATTTTTATCGAGAAAGGCCAAGCTGCGGAATTGAGGCACTGAAATTTCTTCGTAAGAACCCCGCACCCGCATATCTGCTCGAATAAACCGCATCACGAGAGGGACAGTTTCCATCACTCTCGCCGCACATTGCTCTACAACCTTCTTCCGAGCAGGTTTTCTCGATCCCATTGGACGCTGATTCTCCCCAAGCCACAGATACGATGCATGATTTAGAGCACTCATTCTACTGTCTGTATGAATTGCCCTTTCTCTACTTTCGCTTAGATTGGGTGAAATAAGACACTACATGCCAACTTGGGGATAAAGTCGGCCACCAATGATCGTGAAAATGGTAACCACCAGCAATAAAATGGCGCAATCTAACCCAAACCCGTAGGTACTAGAACCATTTGCTAGCATCGTGCCTCGCAGGGCATCCACTTCATAGGTGAGTGGGTTGAGGTGAGAAAGCACCTGCAACCACTGGGGCATCAGAGTAATCGGATAAATGGCGTTGCTGGCGAAGAAGAGAGGCATCGTCATCAGTTGCCCCATGCCGTTGAATCGCTCTCGCGACTTCACTAAACAGGCAACGATTATCGAAAAGAGGGAAAAACAGGCTGCACCCAGCAACACAATCAGCACGACTCCGGCGATCGCCACGGGGCTAGGATTGAGCTTCACCCCTAACAGCAGCGATAACAGATAGACAATAGCCACCTGAGACAAGCTGCGAATCCCTGAAGCCAAGGCTTTGCCCAGCACCATTGCCTCCCGTGGCGTGGGGCTAACCAAAAACTTATGCACGATCCCCAGGTCTTTTTCCCAGATGATTGACATGCCGCCACTAAAAATGGAGACGAAGAGAACACTCTGAGCCAGAATTCCCGCCGCCATGAAATCCAGGTAAGGCAGATCCCCAGTAGGAATGCCGCGAATGCGAGTAAACACTTGACCGAAAATCAGCAACCAGAGCGTGGGTTGGACCGCTCGCAAAAACAAATCACTGGGATCGTGGCGGAGTTTGCGGACTTCTAGTTCTGTAATCACCAGCGTTTTGTTGATCAGTTCAGCGATCGCCCCCCATCCCCGACTCAGCGGATGCGATCTGGGCTTATCCCAACCGTTGAGTGGTACGTCGAGTTCTTGAAGTTTCACGGTAGCTAGCTCCTGTGGTTAATTGGTCTCCGGTGTAGTGGATAAACACGTCATCCAAGGTGGCATCACGCTGATTCAGTGAGGCTTTGAGCTCAGCAGGCGAACCTGTGGTAATCACGCTACCTTGGTGCATAATGGCAACGCGCTGACATAATGCATCTGCTTCATCCAGAAAGTGGGTGGTGAGAAATACAGTGGTGCCGTAATCGGCACAGAGTTGCCGCACCAAAGCCCAAACCGAGCTGCGAGCCAGCGGGTCTAGACCCACCGTGGGTTCATCCAGAAACAAAATTTGAGGACGATGCAAAATGGATTGCGTCACTTCCAGTCGCCGAATCATACCCCCAGAATAGGTACGCACCAGGCGATCGGCGGCATCCTGCAAACCCATGAATACCAGCAGTTCTCGAATCCGGCGATCGCGCTGACTGCGAGGAATGTCGTAGAGTTTGGCGAAAATGAGCAAATTCTCATACCCGGTTAAACTGCCATCGGCAGAGAGGGCTTGCGGCACATAGCCGATGACTCGCCGGACTGCTGAAGCTTGACGGGTGACATCAAAGCCTGCGATCGCTGCTTTGCCACTGGTAGCGGGGAGCAAGGTGGTGAGCATTTTGATCACTGTACTTTTGCCTGCCCCATTCGGCCCCAACAACCCAAAGACTTCACCCGGTTGTACTGCCAGATTCACGCCATTGACTGCGGTAAATTTGCCAAAGCGACGAATTAGGGCTTGGGTTTCCAAGAGTGGACGCTGACTGACCAAAGATGGAACGGGTGAAAAGGCTTCTGGCTCTGGAAATCCTGCATCTTGAATCGATTGCCTCATGGATACCGTTGTTTTCTAGTTAGACTCTCTAACAATTAGTAACATACCTATTTACTAATTCATTAGATTCTCTAACAATTAGTTAGCCGGATGTTTTGTTGGCGAAAATACTTGTATTTGCCCAGCGACTATGCCATACTCCAAAATTAATCTACGGTAAATCGGTAGATAAACAGTAGTATCTTGAGTAGAGCGGTATGACGGTTGGTTGTGGCAATTTGACCTGTAAGTAGTGAGTCAGTCCGCGTCTCTAGCGCTTGTGTGAGCGGGAAGGGCGGCTCAGCAAACTTGAATCTTTAGCCAAAGGGAAAGCACGTGAGTGGGAATTCTTCGACATTTGAGCAGCGATCGCAGGCGGCTGCGACCTTGCAACTAGAAACCGATGTCTTGGTGATTGGCGGAGGTCCAGCGGGAGCTTGGGCGGCCCACAACGCTGCGGCTAATGGCAGTCGCGTGGTGCTGGTGGATAAGGGCTACTGTGGCATCAGTGGCGCAACCGCAGCAGCAGGAACGAGCGTCTGGTATGTGTCCCCCGATCCCGAAAAGCGGGAAGCAGCAATGGCGAGTCGCGAAGCATTGGGTGGCTTCCTCTCCGATCGCACCTGGATGGAGCGCGTGTTAGACCGAGCCATGGCCAACCTGTACCAGTTGGGCGAATGGGGCTATCCTTTTCCGCTGGATACTCAGGGTCAGGCTTACTACCGATCGCTGCAACAGGGTGCGGAGTACATGCGCCTGATGCGAAAACGGATTAAGAAAGCGGGCGTGCAAATTCTCGATCACAGTCCCGCCCTGGAATTGCTGGTAGATGCTGATGGAGCTGTAGCGGGAGCCAGAGGAATTCAACGGCAAACGGGCGATCGCTGGATGGTGCAGGCAGGTGCGGTGATCATTGCCACCGGGGGCTGTGCATTTCTCAGCAAGGCGTTGGGTTGCAACGTCCTCACCGGAGATGGCTACCTCATGGCAGCGGAAGCAGGAGCAGAGCTGTCTGGCATGGAGTTTTCTAATGCCTATGCGCTCACACCTGCTTTTGGCTCCGTCACCAAAGGGGCGTTTTACCGCTGGGCCAAGTTCACCTATGCAGACGGCACCCTGATTGAAGGCGCAGGTTCTCAACGCGGGCGATCGGTAATTGCCAAAACCCTCTTAACGCAACCCGTGTATTGCACTCTCAGCGATACCCCCGCAGAAGTGCGGGATTGGATGCGGACGATTCAGCATAACTTCTTCTTACCGTTCGATCGCGCGGGGATTGATCCCTTCACCCACCGCTTCCCGGTGACGCTGCGCTTAGAAGGAACGGTTCGTGGCACTGGAGGAATTCGGATTACTGATTCTACCTGTGCGACTTCGGTGCGTGGACTCTATGCGGCAGGAGATGCGGCAACCCGAGAGTTAATCTGCGGTGGCTTTACCGGAGGTGGTAGCTATAACGCTGCTTGGGCCATGTCATCAGGATATTGGGCAGGAGAAGCGGCAGCAAAGTATACCCAAACTCTGGGAACCAATGCGAATCAGCGCACAGCGGAAGGAATTGGACAGGCGGCGGTGCGTTCTCATAGCTCCCAAACCGTGGCACCGCAGGATATTATTCGCGGCGTTCAGGCTGAAGTGGTGCCCTACGATCGCAACTTGTTCCGCACGACCCAAGGCTTGGCGCAATCTCTCAATCATCTGCACGAACTCTGGCAGGCGGTGCGGCATAGCGATGCACCCAGCGATCGCCAGGCAGTCCAAGCCCGCGAAGCTGCGGCAATGGTGGCAACGGCTCGCTGGATGTATACCTCGGCATTAGCCCGCACCGAAACCCGAGGTATGCACAAGCAGCAAGATTTCCCCGACGCTGATCCTAGCCAACAACGACGGTTGATTAGCGGTGGCTTAGATACCGTTTGGGTCAAGCCAGAACAAAACATTTCTACGAGGGAGTTAGTAACCCTGTGATTGAACTTGTCAGTGCCTCCCGTTGCATCCAATGCAACTTATGTGTCACGGCTTGCCCCACCAATGTCTTTGATAAAGTGCCTGGCAAGCCACCTACGATCGCTCGCAAAAGTGATTGTCAGACCTGTTTTATGTGCGAGCTGTATTGTCCGGTAGATGCCCTCTATGTAGCTCCCAACGCTGATGAATCAGTGCCTGTGGATGAAGCGGAATTAGTCGCCGCAGGTTTACTCGGGAGCTACCGAGAAGACATCGGTTGGGGAAAGGGACGCACCCCCGCCGCTAAGCAAGAGAAATCAGCTTACTACTATCCAGCCATGCAAAGTGGCAGTTCGTTACCAACTGACGCTCAGGGACGTATCCTGCCTTGGCAACCCACGTCTCAAACTCAAACTTCAGCCTCCGCTCAGTAATTCCGCGATCGCTGATCTCCTCTGGGCTAGAGAGTCACTATTTATTCACATAGATCATGATTCATCGACTTGGGCGACGCAAATTTCTCAATCACTTTCTCACCTCTTTGACCACCTATGCCCTGGTAGTCACGGCTGCAAGTTGTTCTTCGCAACAAAGCCAAATTAACTCTACGGCGATCGCTAATAGTGCTCCTGCTACCAGCTCAGTCGCCAAAGCTGGGGATCAGGCAGTGTTGCGCGTTGGCTTCATCAGTACCGAAAGTCGAGTGCCACTGGGTCCGGAAGGATGGGCGCACCAAAAAGGCTGGTGGAACCAAGAACTGCAAAACCTGGGGATTAAAGAAGTTCGCTTTGTGCCGTTTGATGGTGGACCTGCTTTGAATGAGGCTCTTTCCAGCGGGGCGCTAGACCTGGGCTTATATGGGGATACGCCAGCCTTGGTGGGGCGATCGGCGGGATTGCCCACAAAGCTGATCAATCAAACCCGTGTTGGTCAAGATGCTTGGTTGCTGACCAAACAAGATGGTGTGCGATCGCTAGCAGATCTCAAAGGCAAGAAGGTAGGCGTGGCGAAGGGCACTTATCTCCATCGCTATCTGATTGGTTTGCTAGAGGAGAACAAACTCACGTCAGACGTGAAAATTATCCAGATGAAACCCGCAGAAGCCAAAGTTGCGATCGAGCGGGGAGATATTGCGGCCTATCCGTTTGCAATGGGGGTAGGGCCAACCTTGTTAGAGCAGGGCTTCCGGGCGATCGACCAAGCCAGTACCCATGATGATTTGGTAGGAACCGGGGTCAGCATCGTCACAGAAGCGGCCTTAGCCAAATATCCAGAACTGCCTAAACAGTGGAACCAAACTCGGCAAAAAGCCTTGGCAGACATCAAAGCCAACTCAGAAGCTTTCTACCAATTTGCCGCTAAGGAGAGTGGAGGGTTGTCGTTGTCAGCGGCAAAAGCATCCTACCCTCTGAATCTCTACCCCACGGAACCTTTCAACGACAGAGGCTTGCAGCTCTTGAACTCGACCAAACAATTTTTAGCAGAGCAGCAGTTGTTGAAGTCTGATTTTGACATTAAAGATTGGCAAGCTGCGAATCCTTAATCCCTTTCCATATTTTGATCTGAAGGAGCGAATGTATGAATCGTCAAATCACGAGCGATGCCGCTTCCAGCCATGTTTCGGGCCTGAATTTGACTGCCGATGTCTTGGTGATTGGGGGTGGACCCTCTGGCGCTTGGGCCGCTTGGAGTGCTGCCAGCAATGGAGCCAAGGTGATCTTGGTAGATAAAGGCTACTGTGGCACCAGTGGCGCAGCCGCCGCATCAGGCAATGGGGTTTGGTATGTGGCCCCCGACCCAGAGCAACGGGAAGCAGCAATGGCGAGTCGCGAGGCGATGGGTGGTTTTTTGGCCCAGCGATCGTGGATGGAGCGAGTGCTCGATCGCACCTATGACAACATTAATTCTCTAGCGGATTTAGGATATTCTTTTCAGTCAGATGCCGAGGGCAAACCGATTCGGCGATCGCTGCAAGGCCCAGACTACATGCGCTTTATGCGAAAGCAGATCCGTCAGGCTGGGGTCAAAATCCTAGATCACAGCCCCGCCCTAGAATTGTTGGTAGATAGTGACGGAGCCGTTGCGGGGGCCAGTGGCATCAACCGGAATACCCAAGAATCTTGGACAGTGAAAGCAGGTGCCGTCGTGATTGCCACAGGCGGTTGTGCCTTCCTCAGCAAAGCCTTGGGTTGCAACGTGCTGACCGGAGATGGCTACTTGATGGCAGCCGAAGCAGGCGCTGACTTTTCCGGGATGGAATTCTCCAATGCCTATGCCATCTCTCCCGGTTTCTCCTCAGTCACCAAAACTCGTTTTTACGACTGGGCTTCCTTCACCTACGAAGATGGCACTGTGATCGAAGGTGCAGGCTCAAAGCGGGGGCGATCAGTGATTGCCAAGACACTGTTGAGCCAGCCTGTCTATGCTCGATTGGATCAGAACATGACCGAAGAGACGAAAGCCTGGATGCGGGGATCTCAACCCAACTTCTTTGTGGCCTTCGATCGTGCTGGAATTGATCCTTTCACCCAACACTTCCCGATCACGATGCGTCTGGAGGGCACCGTTCGCGGTACAGGTGGTATTCGCATCACCGATCGCACCTGCGCCACCTCTGTCCCCGGACTCTATGCCTCCGGAGATGCCGCCACTCGCGAATTAATCTGTGGTGGCTTTACTGGAGGGGGAAGCCACAATGCAGCCTGGGCCATGTCATCGGGGTATTGGGCAGGCCAATCTGCTGCCACCTTTGCCCAAAGTTTAGGAGAGCAAGCCACTCAGCGACGAGTGCAAGGCGTGGGGGCAGCAGGATTGCGAGGTGCAGGAGCGCGATCGCTAACTCCTCAGGAGACGATCGCCGCAACTCAAGCAGAAGTGATGCCCTACGATCGCAACTTGTTCCGCTCAGAGTCTGTGCTAAGCGAGTCGTTGGGTCGCTTAAACAGTTTGTGGCAGGAGATTCGCAATAGCGCCACACCCACTGCTAATGACGTGATTCGCTCTCGTGAAGCAGCAGCAATGGTCGCAACGGCTCGCTGGATGTATAGCAGTGGTTTGCAACGGCAAGAATCTCGCGGCATGCACAAACGCCTGGATTACCCCGACCAAGACCCCAACCAAAAGCACTACTTGATTAGCGGCGGCTTAGACCAAGTTTGGGTGAAAGCTGAGCCGATTCAACCTCAGGTAGCGGCACGAGAACTGGTCGCTTTATAACCCGAGACCAAAATCTATCTTTTCAGATCATGACCTTTACTGCACCTGCTCCAACTACTGCAGCTAACCTGCTACGCGATCGCTACGGTACAGCATTTGACCTCAGCCTAGAGGCTCCCTGGAACAGTAGCCTGACGACGCTGTTATCCCACCGCTCCGTCCGCTCTTATCTCTCTAAGCCACTACCCTCAGGAACGTTAGAAACGCTGATTGCGGCTGCCCAGTCTGCCTCTACTTCCTCCAATCTGCAAACTTGGAGTGTCGTAGCGATCGAAGATCCAGAGCGCAAAGACCGCTTAGCTCAACTAGCAGGGAATCAAGCCCATATCCGACAGGCTCCGCTATTTTTGGTTTGGTTAGCTGATCTGGCTCGCCCTACCCACATCGCGGCACAAAGAGGATTCGCTCACGACGGGCTGAACTATCTAGAGATGTTTTTGATGTCGGCGATCGATGCTACTCTGGCTGCCCAGAATGCTGCTGTGGCCGCAGAATCTCTCGATTTAGGCACTGTCTACATTGGCGGCATTCGCAACCAACCCGTCGCTGTGGCCGCAGAACTGGGTTTGCCGAAACAGGTTTTTGCGGTGTTCGGTCTCTGCGTTGGCTATCCCGATCCCGCCAAGCCCGCCGCGATTAAACCTCGTCTTCCTCAAGCCGCTGTGTTGCATCGCGAAACCTACAACCTGGAAGCCCAAGATGCCGCGATCGCCCATTACAACGAGCTCATGGCAGCCTTTTATGACCAGCAAAACATGAAGGTTGAAGGGGATTGGACCCAGCATTCTAGCGATCGCGTTGCCAGTGCCGAATCGTTACGCAATCGCGCTCATCTCCATGACATTCTGCATCAGCTCGGCTTTGAGCTGCGTTAATTTATCCTTGCTATTCAGTTATGACTCTCGCCTTTAACCCGCCACCCGCTATCAGAACCCCTCTCGTAGACCAAAACACCATTCGTCGTCGTGGTACTGGTTTACGAGCCATTGACCACATGAAAACCTTTTTGGGATACACCCTATTTACGCCTTTGACTGGGCAGGGTGAAGTGTATCTAACCGATATCAAAGGAAGAATAGTGCACGAATGGAAACTGCCCTATGCACCTGGGCCTTATGGCTATCTCCTCCCCAACGGCAATCTGTTTTATAACGGCAAAGTTCCCGAAGCGCAGAGCCGTTTTCCCATGTGGTCGCTCTTCAAGGGCGGTGTGGTCTTAGAAGCCGATCGCCATGGCAACATTATCTGGGAATATCATCATCCTGATCACCATCATGATGCTTGCCGACTCCGCAATGGAAACACTTTGATTTTGTGCATCGAGAAGATTCCGCGATCGCTAGTGACTCAAGTTAAAGGCGGCATCCCTGGTACCGAAGCAGAGGGCGACATCTATGCTGATGTAATCCATGAAGTCACACCTGGCGGAGAGATTATCTGGAGTTGGCATGCTTATGAGCATCTTGATCCAGAAACCGACGTCATCAATTATCAAGACCCGCGCCACGAGTGGACTCACGGCAACTCAGTTAGAGAACTGGCAGACGGCAACATTATCCTGAGTTTTCGCAATATCTCCACCGTAGTCATTGTCGAGCGCACCACCGGGAACATTATTTGGAAACTCGGAAAAGAAGTGCTGGCACAACAGCATTTTCCTCATGAATTACCAAATGACAACCTGTTGATTTTCGACAATGGTGCACACCGTCAATACACGGCTCTCAGCTATTCTCGTGTGATTGAGGTAAACCGCCAAACGCAAGCAATTGTCTGGGAGTACACAGATAATCCTCCGCAAAACTTCTTCAGCCCCTACATCTCCGGGGCGCAACGCTTAGCCAACGGCAACACCCTGATTACAGAAGGCTCCTTTGGACGCTTGTTTGAAGTCACATCTGACGGTGAAGTGGTTTGGGAATATGTCAACCCGCACTTCGGTGGGCGATCGCTCGATTCCGCCCCTGTAGCTCGCGGCGAACAAAATTCTGTCTTCCGTGCCTTTCGTTACACCCGTGAAGAGATCCCTTGGCTCTAAGTGAAACCTAACCTCTTTTTGGCAAGAACATGAAATACAACAAATTAGGTGACAGCGATTTACAGGTTTCTGAAATTTGCTTAGGCACTATGACCTTTGGGCAACAGAACACCATTACCGAGGCTCATCAACAACTCGATTACGCGATCGCTCAAGGTGTCAACTTTATTGATGCCGCAGAAATGTATCCTGTACCTGTGCAAGAAGACACACAGGGTTTAACCGAAGCCTATATTGGCGAATGGCTCAGTCGTCAACAACGGGATCAACTGATTGTTGCCACCAAAATTGCTGGACCAGGACGTGATTTTCATTGGCTGCGAGATGGTGAGCAAAAGATCGATCGCAGAAATATTGAGCAGGCTGTAGACGCTAGCCTCAAACGCTTACAAACTGATTACATCGATCTTTATCAACTCCACTGGCCCGATCGCTATGTACCACGCTTTGGCGAAACGGTATTTGACCTTCGCAAAGAGCGAGAAACGGTGGCGATCGCAGAGCAACTTGCTGTATTCGCAGATGTGATCAAAGCAGGTAAAATTCGTCATCTCGGTCTCAGCAACGAAACCCCTTGGGGTATCTCTGAATTCAGCCACTTAGCCAAACAACTCGGTCTACCTAAAGTCGTTTCTATTCAAAATGCCTACAGTTTGGTGAATCGTGTGTTTGATGCTGCTCTGGCAGAAGCGAGCTATCGCGAAAATGTGGGACTGCTCGCCTACAGCCCGCTTGCCTTTGGTTTGCTCTCTGGCAAATATCTCAATGGTGCTCCCAGCCACGCCCGTCTGAATCGCTTTGAAGGGTTTGGCGGACGCTATCGCAAACCTAACGTTGCAGAAGCGGTTGCTGCCTACATTGAGATCGCTCGCGCTCACAATATCAAACCTGCTCATCTAGCGCTGGCTTTTGTCCGCAGTCGTTGGTTTGTCACCAGTACCATCATTGGTGCCACCACATTGGAGCAATTACAAGAGAACTTAGACAGTGTGAACGTCACGCTCGATGAGTCAATTTTGGCCGAGATTGATGCCGTTCATACCCGTTATCCCAACCCTGCACCCTAAACCCAATGCCCTGTAGGGGCGAAGCATTCGGGCAACAACTTGGCTATTCACAAAGTTTAATTTCCGAATGCTTCGCCCCTGCCAGGTTATCGTTCTTTAAGAGAGATCTCATAATGACAACTGTTCAAATTTATAGTGCTAAAGCCTGCCCTTTTGCTCACCGCACTCGGTTGGTGTTGTTAGAGAAAGGAATTGACTTCGAATTAACTGAGATTGACCTGCAAAATAAACCTGCATGGTTTTCTCAAATCTCACGTTATGGCAAAGTTCCAGCAATCAAACATGGCGATCATGAGATTGTTGAGTCTGCCATCATCAACGAATATTTAGAGGAAGTGTTTCCAGAACCACCACTTTTACCAAGTGAACCAGGAGCCAGAGCGATCGCCCGCATCTGGATTGACTACGCCAACACCCGCTTTGTCCCTGCATTCTCCAAACTGCTGCGGGGTAAAACCGCTCAGGAGCAAGAACAAGGAAGACAAGAACTCGAAGAATCTCTCTTATATATCGAGCGAGAAGGATTTGGCAAATTATCGGAAGAAGGGCCTTACTGGTTTGGTAATTCCCTGAGTCTCGTCGATCTCACCTTCTATCCCTGGTTTGAACGGCTCCCGACATTGAAAGAGTATCGCAACTTTAGCCTGCCTGCTGAGGCAACTCGCATCCAGAACTGGTGGCATGCTGTGCGCGATCGCCCCTCGGTTCAAAGCATTGAAAATCCTGTCAGCTTCTATTTAGAACGCTACGCCAGATTTGTCACCGCTCCTGCCACTGCTGGAACTGCCCGCAACTAAAAACTACAGCCCTAAATGACTTACAAGGGAGGAGATCAGCTGATCTTCTCCCTTAATATTTGTTGTAGGGCAGAAAACTGACAGCTTATAAAGCATATTTTTAACAAAAACCTAATTCTTAATTTATAAATAAACCATAAAATTGTTCTTTCTTACACTAAAAAAATGTGACTTTCAAAACCTCATTTTAGTACTCCCAATGTCTAGAAATAAAACTATTTAAATCAATCCATCAATTTCAGAAAAATGCTTTAAAAGCATAGAGATATCAAGCGAAAATGCTTGATTTTTAACTACAGCCATGCGAAACTATCATTTATTAAATACGGTAAGTCGATTGATTTACCGTAGATTAACCAAAAAAGTCAGTTAGAGAAAACCCCTAAAAGGTAAGAACTGACAGACAAGGTGTTTTATCGAAATTGACTGACCTATTGAAAGACTTTGACCACCGTACGAATCTAAGTAAGGGCTAGAAATTTGAGCTGGATTCGCTTTCGTTTTGGAGATTTTTGACATGGGATCTGAACCTCGGGGTATGCATGTAGCGATTGAAGGAATGAAAAAATCCTTTGGTCATCAGACTGTTTTGCAAGGAATTGATCTAGAAATATCGCCTGGAGAATTTGTAGCGATTGTTGGCCGTAGTGGCTGCGGTAAAAGTACATTACTTCGCTTAGTCGCGGGATTAGATGCACCCACAGAAGGTGATATTTACTTAGACGGAAAACGTTCTTATCGCCTTAACCCTACCGTACGCATGATGTTTCAAGATGCGCGACTTTTGCCTTGGGAGAAAGTGCTATCTAATGTGGAATTAGGTTTATTCGGCTCCAGTGGTTCTGTCCGCAGCAAAGCCTTGCAAGTGCTCCACGCGGTTGGGCTGCAAGAAAGAGCCTTTGAGTGGCCTTCCGTCCTATCGGGTGGTCAGCGTCAACGGATTGCCTTAGCAAGAGCCTTAGTGAGTGAACCCCCTCTCCTGCTGTTAGATGAGCCACTAGGAGCCCTAGATGCCCTGACTCGAATTGAAATGCAACAGCTCTTAGAGAACCTTTGGCAGGAGCAACAGTTTACCTCTCTTCTAATCACTCATGATGTCGAGGAAGCAGTGGTTCTAGCAGACCGAGTGGTGCTCATCGAGAACGGTCGTATCGCCCTGGATCATCGTATTGACCTACCGCGACCGAGAGAACGGGGGAATGCTGTCTTTGCTCAAACGGTCGAGAAGATTCTACACCGCGTTATGGGTAGACCAGAGCCGAATCAAAATGTGTTTGCGATCGCCTCTTAAATTTCTCGAATTGTTCCCTGCTCACCTTACTCAGTTTTTCAATGGCTACAACAATTTCCACTCCAGATCCAACCTTATTTCAAGGTGCTGCCTGGTACTATGCCCGCTATCGATCGCGCTATCCTCAAGCTCTGTTTGATCTGTTAGCTAACCTCTTCAACTTGGATAGTACAGAACGATTACTAGATCTTGGCTGTGGTGCTGGATTAGTGGCGATCCCCTTGAGCAATCGCTTTGCGGAAGTCGTAGCGATCGATCCAGATGCAGAGATGTTGCAGGAAGCTCAAGCAGAAGCAAAGACACTCGGCATCAATCACATTCGTTGGATACAGGATCGGGCAGAGTCCATTTCTCCTGAATTAGGTCAGTTCCGCCTAGCTACGTTTGGTCGTTCTTTCCACTGGATGCAGCGAGAATTGGTTCTAGAGAAACTGTCTCCCCTGTTGTCAGAAGGCGGAGGCATTGCCATCCTCAAAACCGGAGATGATCCCTGGAATAGTTCTCTGCCCTGGAAGCAAGCCGCGATCGCCACTGTCAAGCGTTGGCTCGGGGAACAACGTCGCACAGGTCAAGCAGGCAAAGGCGTTTGGAAAAACCTAGAAGTACCTCACGAGGAAGTGCTGGCACAGTCAAAATTTGTCCAGCAAAAAACCTTTGATCTCACCTTCGAGAAAACTTGGACTGTTGACTCTTACCTGGGTTATCTCTATTCCACTGCCTTTGCACTGCCATCTTTTTTTGGCAGCGATCGCGAAAAATTTGAGGCAGATTTGAAAGAGTCTCTACTGGCCGTTGAACCTTCGGGACACTTCACAGAAGAACTGACAGCCAGCGCCTTGGTTGCTTGGAAATAAAAACATTTCCGCATCATTACCAAAGCTATGAATTCATATATTCACATTCGTCGTCGTCACTTCCTCCAGGTTGCAGTACCTGGAATGCTAAGTCTATCGACCACTCTTGCATTGGGCAGTTGCAGCAAATCAGCCCAAAACACAGCTTCTTCTACTGGCATTAACCCTTCGGACATCAAAACCAAAGTGTTGCGGATGGGGTATCAACAAGCAGGAGATCCCGTCAGGGTTACAGGAGTATTGGAGAAACGGCTAGAGCCATTAGGCATTAAGGTGGAATGGGCTCAGTTTGCCCAAGGTCCACAACTGATGGAAGCCATGAACGTGGGCAAAGTAGATGTTGGTTCTGTGGGCGAAACACCACCTATTTTTGCTCAAGCCGCTGGTGCAGATATTGTTTATGTCGTTGGCTCAAAGCGAACACCAGAAACAGGCCGTAGTAGTATTATTGCCGTGCCTCCAGAATCTCCAATTCAAAAGCTCGAAGACATTAAAGGGCAAGAAGTGGTGTTTCAAAAGGCATCAGCTTCTCACTATTTCGTCCTCCGGGCTCTACAGGAAGTCGGTTTAAAGATCAGTGATATCAAAATCCGCAGCATGCCTAACGTAGATGCCAGAGGTGCCTTTATTGAAGGCAGAATCCCAGTTTGGGTATCAGGTGATCCCCATTATGCTTTAGCTGAAAAACTCGGTAGAATTCGCGTGATCAAGACTGCCGAAGGGTTGGATTCCCCAGGTGCATATTATATCAGCGGTCGCAAATTCGCAGGAGAAAATCCAGGACTGCTAAAGCTTGTGATCGAGGAGATCGACAAGATTGAGCAGTGGGCGGCCAACCATCGCTCCGAAGCGGCAAAACTGATCGCACCAGAGCAAAAACTTTCCCTTGATGTGGCAGAGAGAGTCGTCGGTCGTCGCACCTTCGGACGTAGAGCCATTAGTCCAGCGTTGATTCAGGATCAGCAACGAGTTGCAGATTTGTTCTACGAAAATGATCTTCTGCCTAAGCCTGTCAACATTTCGGCAGCTCTGTTATCGAGTGATCTCTATGCAGCGATTACCCCCACCACCATCAGCCAGCGATAGAAACTTTCAGCAAACCTAACGAATCACGATATCAGTTGTAAGAGGAATTTTTCATGGTTCTCGTTGCATCCTTTAAGTCACAGCAGCAAGGTATTCTGAAGCGAGTTCTAGCGGTGGCTGTGCCAGGTTTCATGATGATTGCAACCGCGATCACAGGTTGCACAAGCCAAGCTCCCAATGCCCAAAACTCCATAGACAAAACCAACTCACCTGGCACTGGTATTAAGACCAAAGTGGTTCATGTGGGCTATCAATCCTCTGGTGACATCGTCAGATTAAAAGGTGTTTTGGAGAAGCGGTTAGAGCCATTAGGAGTCAAGGTGGAATGGGCACAGTTTCCCGCTGGACCGCAACTCATGGAAGCCATGAATGTGGGTAAAGTAGATATCGGTTCGGCAGGAGAAACACCCCCCATCTTTGCTCAAGCGGCAGGAGCCTCTCTGGTTTATTTGGCAGGTCGGCAACCCTCCACAGGTGAAGGTAGCGGCATTGTCGTTCCTCAAGATTCACCCATCAAAACGGTTGCCGATCTCAAAGGGAAACGCGTCATCTTCCAAAAAGGCTCTGCTTCTCACTATCTATTGGTGAAAGCCCTGGATGAAGTAGGGCTGAAGTATAACGATGTCCAAGCCGTAAGTATGCCGCCAGGAGATGTCCGAGAAGCCTTTATCCAGGGCAAAGTAGAAGCTTGGGTGACTTGGGACCCACACCTAGCAATCGCGCAAAAAATTGCCAATGGCCGAGTTCTCAGGGATGCTAAAGGAATTGCTACTCAAGGTGGATTCTACCTGGCTTCTAAAGAGTTTGCCAAGGAAAACCCAGAACTAGTGCGGCTGATTTTAGAAGAAGTTGACAAACTGGGCCAATGGGCAGAAGCCAACCCCCAAGAAGTGGCTCAGCTTCTAGAACCAGAGTTAAAGCTAGATATTTCGCTTTTAGAAACAGTGAGTCAGCGGCGGCGATATCGTCTCAGACCCATTACGCCTGAGCTAATTGCTGAACAGCAAAGAATTGCAGACTTGTTCTACAGCAATAAGGTGTTACCCAAACAAATTGATCTCAAAGATGCCACACTCACACCTGAGGAGTATGCAGCCATTACTCCAACCACCATCAGCCAAAAATAACTGCTGACCTCGATAGCACAATCATCTTTAGTCCCCTCTTTGTCTTTACCGCGTCCTATGGTTAACTACAAACTTGATGCAAGACGATCTTCAGTGAGTCATCATTCTTTCGCCAGCAAGTTGGCTGTGCTGCTCAGCGATCGCCGTATCCAAGCCTTGATTCCCTGGACTTTTCCAGTCTTTATTCTCATTGTGTGGCAGTTGTTCTCCTCGTTCGGAATCATTCCTACCCGAATCCTCCCTGCACCCCTAGCCGTGGTCACAGCAGCAATCCGCCTTAGTCAAACTGGAGAGTTGTTCGTCAATATTGGTGTGAGTGCGAGACGGGCGATCTCAGGTTTCATCATCGGTGGCAGTATCGGGTTCCTCCTAGGATTGTTCAATGGCATCTCCCCGATCGCTGAGAAGCTGTTTGATACCTCCGTCCAAATGCTACGAACCATTCCCAACTTGGCACTGCTACCACTGGTAATTCTGTGGTTTGGCATTGGGGAAGAAGCCAGACTGTTTCTGGTCGCATTGGGAGTAATGTTTCCCATCTACCTAAACACATTTCATGGTATCCGTAATGTCGATCCAGGCTTAATTGAGATGGGAAGAGTTTACGGACTCACTACCTGGGCCTTATTCTGGCGAATTATCTTACCAGGAGCTATGTCATCTATATTGGTCGGCATTCGCTTCTCCTTAGGAATTATGTGGTTGACCTTAATCGTCGCTGAAACGATTGCGGCTGATTCAGGCATTGGCTACATGGCCACAAACGCCAGAGAATTTATGCAAACAGATGTCGTTGTTCTAGCAATTGTCATGTATGCCCTCTTCGGTAAGTTAGCGGATGCGATCGCCAGAGCCCTAGAACGCAGGTGGCTTCAATGGAATCCCACTTATCTAAAGACTTGAAGGAAGTCATTACCAGGATCGAGGGACAATAGGCAAATAAAAAAAGGTTCCTGCTTATTGAGAAGACCTTCCATAATCAAAATGCCTAAATTCTACCAAACTCATCTGCGCTCTTGCCTCAGTCTGGCTCAATTTCTCCTACCCCTGCTGGTAATTCAACTCCTACAAACCCTCAAAACCATCAAGCTCGAATCCCTTGCAGCGAATCTACCAATACCCATTCAAAGCGCCAGCCGTCTACGAAAGTTGAAACGCT